>CADAQV010000162.1 GCA_902790095.1 uncultured Lachnospiraceae bacterium
AAACAGATATGCGTATCCTTTCGCATTTGTCACTGCGCTCCAGATGACTCTTTCGTGCGTATCAAGCGTTACAAGGTCGACTCTGTAGCCTGCAAGAGCGGAGTCGTCTTCTTTTGAAAGAAGATGCACAGCGCTTCTGTTTGTGGGATCGATATCAAATACGGGGAATTCAATGGTATTGGTACTTATAAGATTTTTAAAGAATCCCCAGTTCTTGTTGTCGTTCCATCTTCCTGCGGTAAGGAGGAAAGGCTCTACCGGTATTTCGGGGCGGGGCTCCACGATGGGGTCAACTATAGGCTCGCCCGGATCATCTATCGGTATTTCGGGATCGATTGCCGGTTCGGGTATGGGTTCATATTCGATTTCGTGGCTTACCTTTCCGGAATCATCGATAATAGAATCTATGGGCTTTGCGGGTGAGACGATATCCTCGGCATGGTTTACTTTTTCTGAAACATCCGGCTTTAAAGATGCCTTTTCATCAGATGCGTATACATCGCGCGCGGAAGTATCTGCCTTGCTTGAAGCGGATGCGGGTGCGTCGTAGGGTGCTGTCTTTTCGTCCTTGGCCGTTACAGGAACGGTAAGGGTGGAATCGCGTCCCGGGTCCGTTTCGCCCATGGCAACGGAGGAATCGTTCTCGGTTTTTGGGGTGAGATTTCCCGCAAGGTACTGACCGCCTACAAACACGCCTGTCACAACTGCGGCAGCAGCGCCGGACCATGCAAGAGCCTTTTTGATACCGCCGTTCTTCTTAGGCGTCACATTATCTCCAAAGCCTTCTTGTTCACCTATTACAAAGCCTTCATTTACGCTTTTGTCATATTCGGCAAGATACTTGTCATCGATGTTGTTCATCGCTTCGAGCATCTTTTCGCCGCCGTTCTTTAAATTTTTGTTATCTTCTTTACTCATATCCTGTAACCTTCCTTTTCCAGATATTTTTTCATTGCATTCCTTGTCCGCATCAGAGACATGCGAACGCCTGCCTTGCTGGTCTTAAGAGTTGCCGAAAGTTCAGCGTCGCTTTTTAAATGGAAGTAGCGTCCTACGAATAAAAGCCGGCTCTCTTTTTTCTGTGTATCCAGAAACTTGTTTATAAGCCTTGTCAGCTCTCTTTCTTCAAAGATGTCTTCCGTGGTACTGCTGTCAGGGATTATTTCCGAAAGTTCGTCTACCGCAGCTTCATATTCGCTGCCGCCCCGCTTAAGGCGGTTGTAATGCCTAAGCCTTGTTATAGCCTGATTTCTGGCCACGCGGCTGATATAGGCGCTGAAGTTTTCGGGCTCATCGGGGGGGATACGGTTCCACAGCGCAAGCCACACATCATTTGCAACTTCTTCGGCATCATTGTGATTACGAAGTATGTTTTCGGCAACGGATGTTGTCATCACGCCGTATTTTTTAAGCGTTTCCCCGATTGCAGTCTCATTACGGGCCCTGTACAATTCTATGAGCTGCTTATCGTCCATAAATTTCTCCCTTCGATTCTTGGCCTCTTAAATTGGCCTTTCACTACATATGTAGCTTTTTGATGCGGTTTTGTAACAGGAAAAATGAAAAAATATTTGGATATGCCCGGAAGGTTACACCGGGCATCTATAATATATAACATAATCCAAAAGAAAAAAAGCTATCTGCTTGAAAAATGAGTAAAAAAAAACTATAATAATACGGTATAGATCAAGGAAATATTTCATTGGCGCTGAGGCAGGCGCTGCGCCAATGTTTGCTGTGCCTGCGGTAAAGAATATAAAATGAAACGTAGAATTAGCGGAATTTATATATTGGCGGCAATGATCTTATCTGCCTGCGCGCAAAGCGATAGCAGCGAAGAACAGGTTTCTTCCTATATAGATAAGACCACGCTTCCGGTAACTGAGGCGGGAATAAAAATTGAAACGATCTCCGAAACAACCATCGAGGGTGCTGCCGCCATAAAAAGCAGCGAGGCGGAAACAGAGGAAGAATCATCATTCCCCGTGATCATCCCCACCGAAACGGAAGAACCGCCGATCGTCCAAACCGAAGAAGAACCTGAAGACCCTGCATCAGAGGATGTATACGGCTTAAGGGCAATGAAATACCTTAAGACCATAGTAAATCAGTTTCCACAAAGAGTATTTGCGGACGGAGGCTCTGTGACATGCGGTAACTGGCTCGTCTCAAGTCTTGGTTCCTTTGGGTACGAAGTGAACATCCACGATTTTTACCGCGGCGATGTGCACGGAAGAAATATAATCGCAGAAAAGAAAGGCGCATCCGAAAAAGTAATAGTATTGTGCGCCCATTACGACAGCGTAGATACGGAAGGGTGCGATGACAACGGTTCGGGCGTTGCGGCTGTTTTGGAAGTTGCCGGCAGAATGGCAGAGGAAGAAACGCCCTACACCTTAAGATTCATCTTCTTTGATGACGAAGAGGAGGGTTACATAGGCTCAAGGGAATATGTAAACGACAACAGAGCCGAGGTGACGCAGAATGTTATCGCTGTCATAAATGTAGACTGCATCGCGGGCGGTGATATCAGATATATCCACGGCGGAACAGAGGACGGAAAGCAGACGGAGCTTCGTGAACTTGCACTTTCAAAGGCTGAAGAACTTGGCCTTGGCATGACCACGCATCCGGAGGTTAAAAACATTCCGGCGGGCACAAGATACTGGGGGAGCGATCAGCACTATTTTGCAGAGGCAGGCATACCGTATATCTACCTGGAGGCAAATATCTATTCGGATGAGGCTGCAGACGGCAATCCCGTTCACTATCAGACAGCCGACCCCAATGTAAAGAACGGTCAGATAATGCACAGCGCCTATGATGAATTCTACACCCTCGCGGGCATATTCCCGGGCAGGATGGAAGAGCACTTCAGGTGCTATGTGACTCTTATGATGGAAATTTGCAAAATGACTGATTTGTAAAAGGTGAATGAAATATTTCTTATTTAAGTGTTTTTTTCGTGTTTTTTTTATATTGTTAACAAAAGCCTTTTGTGATATAAAACAAGAGGCTTTTGATTTTGGGCAAAAATGATACGTTTGGGGAGGCAGATATAAAAATGAGTCAGAGAATGATCACTGTAAATGACCTTGGGGCAAAGCACCGCAATTTCGTTGCGGAGCTTGTTCAAAAAGCATGTTCTTATGAGAGTTCCATCTATCTGCAGTATGACAACAAAAAACTTAATGCGAAGAGCATAATGGGTGTTATGAGCATGAAGCTCTGCCCGGGCATGAATTTCACAGTGCTTACAGAAGGCACTGATGAATCGGCGGCGCTTGACGGTATGGTCGATTTCTTCGCATAACGACAATATGACGATGGTTATTCAAGGTTTCCCTTATCGTAAGAGGGAAATCTTTTTTTTACAAATCTAAAATAATAATAAAAAAGGGGCTTGCATGATCGCACCGGTTATGCTATAATCCCAATCGTGGTTATATGAGATCTTCGCGAATCACCCATCGGCGGAGATAAGATTCATTGACCCCTCCTTGTGTTACCGGCCGTGTGCCGGAATATTATCTCTATTTAAGACAGACCTTATGGGAATGATCGGCCCGCAAATGGTCTGTCTTTTATATGCTTTTTTGCGGGGGGAGTAGGACTATATAGTGTTTATAAATTAGTACAAGCACTAAATATGGTAGATGTGACGAAAATTTACTCTCATTTTAGTGCACATTTACACGAAAAATGTCTTGCATAAATTTATAGATTGTTTATAATACTAGATGTTGAACCTTTATTTTGAGAAAAACACAACATCTAGTATTTTTATGGGATAAAAAGGGGACAGAAAATGAACATTATCAAGAGAAGCGGAAAAGAAGCAGTTTTTGATCGTTCAAAGATCCGTGCGGCTGTCATAAAGGCAAATGAGTCCGTATATAAGGACCATCGTCTCACCACCGCAGAGATCAACAAGATCGTTGACATCGTTACCGATAAATGCGAGGGGATGAATCGCGCAGCGAATGTCGAAGAAGTACAGGATATGGTAGAGGAAGAGCTGATGCGCGCCGGTGCCTTCCAGATAGCAAACCACTACATCACCTACAGATACCGCAGGGCACTCGTCCGTCAGGCAAATACCACGGACGAACAGATCTTAAGCCTTATCGAGTGCAGCAAC
>CADAQV010000163.1 GCA_902790095.1 uncultured Lachnospiraceae bacterium
GAGTGAAAAAACGCTTTATCGCTGGTATTCCATGACAAAGCCCATAACGGCAGTTGCGGCAATGCAGCTCCTTGAAAAAGGAGCTTACAAGCTGGACGAGCAGGTGGGAAAGTACCTGCCGGAATTTTACGGCATGAAGGTCGCAAGGCTCAAACCAAACGGTTCTTACGGCTGGTGGAACCCTCCCGCAAAAAGCGAGATCACAATAAGACAGCTGCTTACCATGACGGCGGGGCTCACATATGGCGGGCAGTTCCATCCTGCGGAGGCAGAGACATCAAAAGCGCTGAGCGAGCTGGAAAAGTCGACGAACTATAATTACACCACCCGCCAATTTGTAAAGACCATAGCCAAATGCCCGCTGATGTTTGAACCCGGCGAGCATTGGAATTACAGCTATTGTCTTGACGTTGTGGGCGCGCTTATAGAGGTGTGGAGTAAGGAGAGTTTCGGAGAATACTTAAAGAAAAATATCTTCGAGCCGCTTGAAATGAAGGATGCATGTTTTTTCCTTCGCGAAGAGGACAAGGCAAGGCTGATGGATTTTGACCGCTATGACGGGCGGAAGAAGATAAAAACATACACAGAAGAAAACAGGCCCCTTTACATAGGAAAGGGCTTTGAAAGCGGCGGCGCGGGCCTTGTGGGCAGCCTTGATGATTATATAAAGTTTGCCTATGCCATGTGCCACGGCGGCAAGGGCGCAAACGGCCGCACCGTAATATCCGCTGCGGCGATAGATCTTATGCGCACAAACTGCCTGAATGCGGAGCAGCTTAAAAGCTACGACTGGGAGGCGCTTTGCGGGTACGGATACGGGCTTGGCGTAAGAACTCTTATCGACAGGACGGCAGGCGGCGCGCTTTCCAACATCGGCGAATTCGGATGGAATGGGTACGCGGGCACATACTTCTTGGCAGACCCCAAAGAAGAGCTTGCCATAGTTTACATGCAGCAAAGAGACCCGAACCTTGAAGGCGACATTCAGCCAAGGCTCAGAAATATAGTTTACGGCTGCCTTGCGGCAGATTGATACGGCCGGTATGAGGCCGTGATGCGACACCAAATCAGATAAAACAGGAGGGAATATGAGCAGCAAAGTAGCAAGACCTCAGGAAAAGAAAAAGAACGAAAACAGATATACAAGAAGAAACAAGATATTTGCGGGTGTTATAGCCGGCTTTTTAGTGCTTGCAATGGTCGTATCCATGATCATCGGAGCGCTTTCGGGCATTTTATGATATGAGATGCGGAAGACTGCCGCAAAACAGTTTTGAAAGGCTGAAGATCGCGTGCGGCAAAGGCCTTGCGGCGGGCTTTATGGAAACTGCCGGCGGCGCAGTGCGGATATCACCTGAAGAAACGGTATCCTGCGCAGAGATGATCGTGCACAGCGAAGAAGACATATGCATCTGCTTTCACAGAGTATATGCACAGCTTTTAAGCCGTGGTTTTATGCCTGAAAAGCTTTTCTTAACGCTTAATGCCCGAAGAAGAGATTCGGAAAAAAACGTAAAAGAGAAATTAGAGCTCATATCCACGCTTTGCGCGCACAAAGGGATAGCACTCTTTCCCGTAGCTGTGCAGACCTTGTATGATCAAAGAAGCGTTTCCATGCTTATGCAGGGACATGCGTGCAAAAAAGCATACGCACCAAAGAAAGGCGACAAGATATGCATGGCGGGCTTTGCGGGCTGCGCGGGAACTCTTAAAGCACTGATACTGAAAAATGATATCCTGAAAGAACGTTTTTCGCCCTTTTGGCTTGAAAAGGCAAAAAAAGCCATGATAACGGATAATGACGATATTTTCGGGGCGGTAAGCGCGCAGGAGGCATTTATGCAGCCTGTAGCCGAAGGCGGCATAATGGCGGCGCTTTGGGACATGAAGGAAAGGCTTGGGTGCGGCTTTTTTATTGACAGGCAGAAGATACTCTTTAGGCAGGAGACCATAGAAATATGCGAATTTTTTGACGTCGACCCGTATTCATTTTCGGGGGATGGCAGCATGCTCATAGTCTGCAGCGATGCGGAAAAGATAAGCGAAAAAATGTTTGGCGCGGGAGTGCCCTTTACGCTGCTTGGGGAGCTTACAGCAGATAACGCCTGCAGAATAAAAAAGAAGGATGAAGAGAGCTTCCTTGACCGCCCCGCAGAGGACGGCATATGGAAGATAGCAGATATATCATGGAAAGATAAGGAGGAAGATCTGTTATGAGAGAAGAGATCTTAGCGATACTTGAGCATAATGCGCGCATCAGCGTACATGATCTTGCGGTAATGCTCGGCAAGGACGAAAAGGCGGTCGCGGAGGCCATCTGCGACATGGAAGCGGAACACATCATCTGCGGATATGACACCCTTATAAACTGGGACGGCACAGATGCTGAAAAAGTTACAGCGCTTATTGAGGTAAAGGTCACGCCGCAAAGAGGCATGGGTTTTGACCGCATTGCGGAACATATCTACCAGTACGACGAGGTAAATTCCGTCTATCTTATGAGCGGAGCTTTCGACTTTACAGTCATTATAGAAGGCAGATCGATGAAATCGGTCGCAAGATTCGTCAGTGAAAAGCTTGCACCCATGGAAGAGGTGCAGAGCTGCGCCACACATTTTGTACTCAAAAAATACAAGGATCACGGTATAACATTTGTTGCCGAAGATCCCGATGAAAGGATGCTTATTTCACCATGAGAAATCCCTTATCAGACAAGGTAATGGCCATAAAACCCTCCGGCATCAGAAAGTTCTTCGACATAGTCAGCGAGATGAAGGATGCAATTTCGCTGGGCGTCGGCGAGCCGGATTTCGATACCCCCTGGCCAATCAGAGAAGAGGCAATATATTCGCTTGAAAAAGGAAGGACCTTTTATACATCAAATTCGGGCCTGAAAGAGCTTAAGGAAGAGATATGTCGCTATTTAAAGAGAAAATATGAGCTTGAATATTCCCCCGCAAATGAGGTATTCGTGACGGTGGGTGGCTCCGAGGCGATAGATCTTGCCATCCGCGCAATGATCAATCCCGGCGAAGAGATACTCATACCCCAACCCTGCTATGTCTCATACCTTCCCTGCACCCAGCTTGCAGACGGTGTGCCCGTATTTATAAACCTGAAAGAAGAAAACGAATTCAGGCTTACACCTGCAGAGCTTGAAGCGGCAATAACAGACAAGACCAAGATACTTGTTCTTCCCTTCCCCAACAACCCCACGGGCGCGGTAATGACAAGATCGGACCTTGAAAAGATCGCAAAGATCATCATAGAAAAAGACATCTTTGTAATTTCCGACGAGATATATTCGGAGCTCACATATACGGGAGAGAGGCATGTATCAATTGCAGAGCTCCCCGGAATGAAGGAAAGGACCATAACCATAAACGGTTTTTCAAAGGGCTTTGCAATGACAGGCTGGAGGCTCGGATATGCATGCGGACCGGAACTCATCATAAAGCAGATGCTCAAGATACATCAGTTTGCCATAATGTGCGCCCCGACCACCAGCCAGTATGCGGCAGTCATAGCTCTTCGCGAATGTGATGATGCCGTTGCAAAGATGATGAAGGCATATGACCAGAGAAGACGCTACGTTGTGGACAGGTTCAGAGGCATGGGAATGGACTGCTTTGAGCCCTACGGCGCGTTCTACGTATTCCCTTCAATCAAAAAGTTTGGTATGACGAGTGACGAATTTGCAACAAAGCTTCTTGAAACAAAGAAGGTGGCTGTTGTTCCGGGAACGGCATTCGGAGACTGCGGAGAAGGCTTCCTGCGTATATCATATGCATATTCGCTTGAGAATTTAAAGACCGCGCTTGACAGGATAGAAGAGTTCGTAAAAGAACTGTAACTGTTATAAGCTGCAGCACATATTACGGAGAAGCGCGATGAACATTGTTTTGCACGAACCGGAGATCCCCTCAAACACCGGAAACATCGGGAGGACCTGCGTTGCCACGGGCACGACGCTGCATCTTATCCGTCCGCTGGGATTTTTGTTAAACGACAAAATGTTAAAGCGGGCGGGCATGGATTACTGGCAGGATCTTGATGTCCGCATATATGATGATTTTAACGATTTCCTTGCAAAGAACCCCGGCGCAAAGATATACATGGCGACCACCAAGGCAAG
>CADAQV010000164.1 GCA_902790095.1 uncultured Lachnospiraceae bacterium
CGAATTTACAAAGGAAGCGGGAAATTATTACCTGCGCGTTTATCTTGACAAAGAAGGCGGGATAAACATCGATGACTGCGAAACGGTGAGCCGTGCGCTTTCCGATAAGCTTGATGAAACGGACCCGATACCGGAAGCTTATATCCTAGAGGTCAGCTCGCCGGGTCTTGACAGGCCTCTTCGCCGCGAAAGGGATTTTGCGGCAAGCATAGGAAGGCAGATCGATATAAAGCTTTACAAAGAAGAGGACGGATGCAAGGCATTTCGCGGGATCTTAAAGGCTTATGATAAAGATACGGTAACAGTCGATCTTGGCGAAAGCGAAAAGACATTTGAAAGAAAAGCCCTTGCCGACATACGCTGGGCATACGATCTTGAATTGTAATTACAGTTGTCATAAAAACGTTAAATAAAGAAAAAATAATATTATTAGGAGGTCTTTAGAAAAATGAAAAAGACAAAGAAGTCTGCTGATGCGATCGATACAAGAGATCTGATCCTGATGCTTGATGTACTTGAAAAGGAAAAGGGAATCAACAAGGAAAACATCCTTGCAACCATCGAATCCGCTCTTGCGGACGCAGCCAGGGAACATGTAAAGAAACTTACAGGCGATGACGTAAATGTCGTATGCGACCTTAACCGCGAGGACGGAAGCTATCGCCTTTACACAAAGAGACTTATCGTTGACGAAATACAGGACTGGGAGAATGAGATATCACAGGAGGAACTCCAGGATATCGGCATTCCCGCTATTATCGGTGAATATTATATACAGGAAATAGATCCGTCTTTGTTTTCAAGGATCAACACAAATATTGCAAAGTCAAAGATACTGCAGGCTCTTCGCGAGGAAGAAAAGGCAGCCATCTTTAACGAATATGCTTCAAAAGAAGGAAATGTTGTCGTTGGTACCGTTTCAAGAAAGAACGGCGACAATTACAATGTAAACCTCGGCCGCGTGGAAGCATATCTTCCTCATGTAGAGACAATAGCGGGCGAAGAACTTACCGTAGGCGAGAGAGTAAAGGTATATGTAACAGAGGTAAGAGATACGGGTAAAGGCCCCAGAATCAAGGTCTCAAGAAGCTGCGCAGAGCTTGTTAAATGCCTTTTTGAAAAAGAGGTTCCCGAGCTTTCCGACGGCATCGTAGAGATCAAGAACATTGTAAGAGAGGCCGGATCAAGATCAAAGATGGCTGTATATTCAACAGACGAGAATATAGATGCCGTAGGTGCATGTGTAGGTCTTAATTCCGGAAGAGTAAATGCAGTTGTAGACGAGATCGGCGGCGAAAAGATAGATATCGTAAGATGGGACGAAAACCCCGCGCAGTTTATCGAAAATGCGCTCTCTCCCGCAAAGGTCATCGGTGTTTGGGCCGATGAAGAGGAAAACGAGGCAATCGTGATCGTTCCCGATTATCAGCTTTCACTTGCTATCGGTAACAAAGGACAGAACGTCAGACTTGCAGCAAAGCTTACAGGCTACAAGATCGATATCCACAGCGAGACTCAGGCAAGAGAATCAGGTCTTTACGAAGAACTCGGCGTAGAGGAAGGCGAATTTGTCGGATACTACGAAGAGTACGAGGATGAGAACGAAGCAGCAGAGGACGAATACGACGAGGAAGCTGCAGAGGATGAAGTTGAAGAATCGGAAGAAACACCTGATGAGGAGAACTAAGGAGTTTTATGACAGATAAGAAGATCCCTATGAGGCAGTGCACAGGCTGCCGGGAGATGAAAACAAAAAAAGAGATGATCAGGGTCTTAAAGCCTGCCGAGGGCGAAGGAGTGATCCTTGACGCTACCGGAAAGGCTAACGGCAGAGGCGCATATATATGCAAAAAAGCCGAATGCCTTGAAAAGGCAATAAAAAACAGGGGGCTTGAAAGATCACTTAAACGATCGATCCCGCCGGAGATCTACGATCAGCTGCGAAAGGAGATGGAGGAAATTGCAAAACAGTAAGATCCTTTCGATGCTGGGCCTTGCGACAAAAGCAGGTAAAACGGCAAGCGGCGAAGAAACAGTTGTAGCCGAAATGCAAAAAAGACGGGCCGAAATAGTTTTTGTCTCGGAGGAAGCTTCTTTAAACACAAGAAACAAACTTAAAAACAAAGGTGATTTTTACGGTATACCGGTTGTGATCTGCTTTAGCAAGGAAGAACTGGGAAAGGCAACGGGAAAGGAAACAAGAACGGTCGTGGCCGTGCTTGACAAAGGCTTTGCCGGTGCAATAGATAAACTGATAAAAACAGATCATGATCATGCGGAGGTATAAAAAATATGGCAGATATTGAAGAAAAGAAAAATATTGAAAAAGAGGGCGAAGCCCCCAAGAAAAAAAGGTTTGCTTCTGTTGTAAGACCCCAGAACAGCAGTACAGGAAAGCCCGGCGCAAAGCCCGGAATGAAAAGACCCTCTCCGGCAGCGGCTGCTCCCGAAAAGCCCGCAAAGCCGAGACCCGAGGTGAAGAGGCACTCCGTAAGGCGTGTTGAGAACAAGCCCGAAGAGACAGTAGAAGAGGTAAAGAATATCCCTGCTCCGGCAGATACGGCCCCTGCTGTGCAGCCCGCAGAAAAGCCTGTTGCAGCGGAAGGTGTTAATACACAGGCAGAGCCGGCTCCCGAAAAGCCCGCCGTAAAGACTCCGAGATTTGTCGATATGGATGCTGTCAGGGCAAATTCGGAAAAGCCCATCAGAAGGGACAAGAAGAAGGAAGGCGCAGATAGGCGCGACGTATCCCGCTTTAAGACCACTTCAAGGCCGGAAGGAGCTAATGTGCCCGGAGGAAGAGACGGCGCAAGAGGCGGCAAAAGAGGGCCTGAAGGCGCAGACAAGAGATTTAATGACAGAGGCGGCAGAAATGCACAGGGCGTGAGGGGAGAGAATCCCTTTAACAAGGACGAAGACAATCAGCGTCCCGCATTCAAGAGCGCAAAGAGCGGCGCAAAGAGACCCGCAGGCGGACCTGCAGCCGATTTCGGCGGCGCTTCAAAGAACGGAAAATCCGCTCCCAATAAGAAAGAGCGTGAAAACAGAGAAAAGAACAAGCAGTACGGCAAAGGCAATCTTAAGGAGGAGAATCTTAAGAACTTAAAGAAGCAGTCTGCTCCCAAGAAGCCTCAGCCCGAAAAGAAGGAAGAGGTCATCAAGACCATCGTACTTCCCGAGAGCCTTACAGTTGGTGAACTTGCCTCAAAGATGAAGGTTCAGCCCGCAGAGCTTGTTAAAAAGCTTTTTGCTCAGGGCGAGCTTCTTACCATTAATTCGGATCTTACATTCGAGCAGGCAGAAAACCTTGCCATGGAATATGAGATCCTCTGCGAAAAAGAAGTTAAGGTGGATGTTATCGAAGAGCTTTTGCGCGAGGATGAGGAAAACGAAGCCGATATGGCCGAAAGACCTCCCGTTGTCTGCGTAATGGGTCATGTAGACCACGGTAAGACATCGCTCCTTGATGCCATCAGAAATACAAACGTTATCGCAAGAGAAGCCGGCGGTATCACCCAGCACATCGGTGCTTATCAGGTAGGTATCAATGGACGTCTTATCACATTCCTCGATACACCAGGTCACGAAGCATTTACTGCCATGAGACTCCGTGGCGCTCAGGCCACCGATATCGCGATCATAGTAGTTGCCGCAGACGACGGTGTTATGCCCCAGACAGTGGAAGCCATTAACCATGCAAAAGCTGCCGAGGTAGATATAATCGTTGCGGTAAACAAGATAGACAAGCAGGGCGCAAATATCGACCGTGTAAAGCAGGAAATGGCAGAATACGGCCTTGTGTCCGAAGACTGGGGCGGCAGCACGGTATTTGCTCCCATATCCGCAAAGACAGGCGAAGGTATCGACAACCTTCTTGAAATGGTACTCCTTACAGCAGATGTAAAAGAGCTTAAGGCCAATCCCAACAGAAAGGCCAGAGGTCTTGTCATTGAGGCCAAGCTCGACAAGGGCAAGGGACCTGTTGCTACAGTTCTCGTTCAGAAGGGTACTCTTCATATCGGTGACAATATTGCCGCAGGTTCATGCTACGGTAAGGTAAGAGCAATGATCGACGACAAGGGCAGAAAGCTAAGCGAAGCAACACCTTCGA
>CADAQV010000165.1 GCA_902790095.1 uncultured Lachnospiraceae bacterium
TCTTTCTTCTCCAGTATGTTTCTCGGTTTTCCCATTTTCCTTACGCTCCATTCGTTTGATATGTTCTTTCCACGCCGTTTTTATCCTGCCGTTTTTTGTGCTGGTCCTTGAAAATATCCTCTTCGGATTTTTGAATCACAGAAACGCAAGCGATTTCTGGCACTCGATCCCGATAAAAAGAAGTGCGCTTTACATATCCTTTATAGTAGCGGTCATTACCTGGATAGCAGTCATTATGGGAACGTCCATGCTGCTGACACTTGTGTCATACAGCCTTGTTCCAAAGGTGACGATCGATTTTAAAGATTCATATACCGTTTTTGCCGGCATAGTGGTATTTATGATATTTGTCCTTGCGGTAGAGCTTCTCGCAAAAAACATCGCCGGAACAAAGCTCTCCATCCTCTGCACGGAATGCTTCATAATATTCTTCCCCAGAGGCATCATAACTTTCATAAAGCTCATGACCACCTTCGCCTGCGACTATGTCGTTATGGATGAGACCTGTCTTTTATGGGGAAACAAATACAACATAGTATGGCGCTATATGGAACTATATGATTTCGATGATTATACACTCAATATCCACGCGACATACATCTACACACTTGTTCTTTCGCTTATTTATATAATCATCGCAGGGGTTCTGTTCGTAAAAAGAAAGAGTGAAAAGGCAGAAGATGTTGCTGTAAGCCCTCTGGTGCAGAGGATATTAAGCTTTGTACCGCCCATAGTTTTCGGCTTCCTTCCATGCGGCATGACCATAGCATACATCTTTGACAGAGAAGGCTTTGAAACAAACGGAATGGCCGGGATCATAGCCATATTCTTTGTTATCGCGGTGATAGTATATCTTCTTTACGAGCTTATCACCGTCAGAAAATGGGCATCGGTCAAAAAAGCCGCAAAGTATATCTGGGTATTGTTTGCCGTTTATGCTGTGATCATAGGCGGGATAGTGCTCAACATAAACATAATAAAGAGCCACAGGCCCTCCGCGCAGGACATCGACTATATCAATGTCCTTGAATATGAGAACAGCCTTCAGGATGACTTTGTACATGCACTGTCAAATATCCGGCTGGAGGATGAAGAAGTAAAAAGGATAGTCGCAGATACACTTTCGAAAAGGATCGATGAAAGCACATTTGCAAATATGGGCATATATAACAATCTGAAGGTGCGCATTGTCTATAACGGCAAGACCATAGTAAGGAAGCTGCATGTGAGCACTCCGGAGTTTATGGAGCATGTTATGCAAAACGAAGAGGTATCAAAGATCTACTACGAAAAAGTTCCTTTCTTTGAAGGCCTGGAAAGAATAAGAGTTTCCCAAGGGCAGCCCGGCGATCCCGAAGTAAATTATGATATTTCAAAGAATCGCGTGGAATTTGCTGCGGCGCTGAAAGCCGATAAGCTAAACATGACCGCAGAGGAATGGGTGGATTGCACCTCAGATTCAATAAATACCCTTGACGGAAGATTATATTACTCGATTTATATCCATTACTCATTCGGAGGTAGTGACTCCGGTTTTATAAGCATACATGTAACCGAAAAGAACAAGGCTCTGTTTAAAAATGTCTGCAGTTTTCTTGAGGACAAGACCCGGATCATTGTAGATTAATAAGTAAAAAGTGAGACGGGGGGACGGGGTCAGAGTCTCATAATGACCAACAGTCATTATGAGACTCTGACCCCGTCCCCCTGTCTCATTTTTTTATAAAAAAACCTTTACAAACAAAGATAAAGTGTGTTATAACACATAATGTAGTAATCAAAACTACATGATACGGCAAACAATAACGATTCAAATAGTCACAGTTTCTTTGTGCGAAGGAGTAGGATATGGAAAAGAAGACAGAGAGGGGTATAGTATATTTGGTAACGGCCGCTACGGCGGGCCTTTTCGAGGCTTCATATAAGTCTTTTAAAGAGAATATCAAAAAAGAAACGCCGGTTTTTGTTATTACCGAGGTAGAGATAAAAGCCGAGGGCGCAAAGGTAATAAGGGTGCCGGCAGGCAGAGCCGATATTTTCGGAGTGCCTTCATATGTTAAGGGCTTTGATAAGCTCATGGTCGTAAGGCCGACGGTATTTTTTGATTCCGATCCGTTAAAGGCGTTTGGTCTTTCAAGGCCGGGTGCCGTGGTTTCGGGCGTGCGTCATCCGCTTTTGTGCACGGGCGAATTTAAGGATTATGTAAAGAACCATCTTGCCGAAAAGTGCGAAAACTTCATCTCGTCAGAGCTTGTTGTGATAGATGTTGATGGCTTCAAGGCAAAGAGGCTGGCCGAAAAATACAACGCTTTCCCTGCAGATGAAAAAAAGGCATTTGCAGATCCGGAGGAGGACCTTTTGAATATTCTTGCGGGCACGGGATGCGGAATAATGCCGGAGTGTGTTTTGGCAGTTCCGGGAAAGAGCGTGCTCTACCCTGTGGCAGTGTCCTACCGCTACAGCGGCAGGCCGTGGGAGCACCCGGCGGCAGAATACGCAGATATATATGAAAGATATGCTTCCGATTCTGCGCCCGAGATAAAACTGCAGAGCCTTAAGTCGATCTGCGAGAATTACAAAAACAAGATGAAGGTCGCGTCCTCCGTTATGGGGCTTGCGTATGCAATGTAGTTAATTTGGGGCTGTAAAAAACAGCCCCATTTTTCGGTTGAAATGGAACATGAAATCGGATATAATTTACTTTGCATTAGCGCAGACCATCTTTGACAACACGTGTTGTTATTCTATTTAGATATAATTTGGAGAGATTCATGAATTCACGGATAACCGGAAAAGACAGAAAGTTCATAGCAGATCTTTTGAACAGGCTTGGCACAATAGACTATATCCAGCCGGGAGATTTCCCGTCCATAGATCTGTATATGGATCAGGTAACGACCTTTATGGACAACCATCTCGTGCATTGCAAAAGAAACGAGGAGGACAAGATCCTTACCAAGACTATGATAAATAACTATGCCAAGAACGATCTTCTGCCTCCGCCCGAAAAGAAGAAGTATACAAAGGACCACCTTCTTTTCATGGTATGGATATATTACTTCAAGAATCTTCTTTCCATAGGTGACGTGCAGATGATAATGAGTCCTCTGGCTGATTATTATTTCGGCAAAAAGGGCGACAGAAATCTTGAGGATGTCTATTCGAAGGTCTACGAACTTTGCAAAAAGAACAAGAATACCTATGTAAGGGATCTTATAAAGTCCTATGAGATCGTCCATGAGACATTTGATGAAGCGGCTTTCTCAGATGATCCGGCCGAGCATGAGTTCATCATAAAGTTCTGCTATCTTTGCATGTTAGGCTACGATATGTACATGAAAAAGGTCGCAATGGAAAAGATAATCGACGATATGCGCACCGATCTTGAGCGTATGGAAGAAAAAGCCGCAAAGGATGCAAAGGCCGCCGCCAGAGCAGCAAAGCGCGAAGCCAAAGAGGCCAAGGAGGCAAAGGCGGCAAGAGAAGCCAAAGCCGCCGCAGTCCGCGCCGAAAAAGAAAAAAAATAATGATAGCGTATTTATATCGCAGGACCGCACGGGTCCTGCAATTTTTTTTTATTTGTGCTTGACAACCGGTTGCACACTGTATATACTGATTATGAACAAACGATTGCGCAAACTCAAAAATGTGCATATTGCACAAAGATGATGCGCTTTCACTGTCAATAGTGACTATACAAAATGTAAAGGTGGAAAAGGGTTATGAGATTAGATCACAAAATCAGAAAGGGAACATGTATATTGCTTGCAGGTGCCATGCTTGCAGGATGCAGCAACGGCAGCTCGGGCGGAGATAAGAACTCTACGAGCGCTGAAAAGTCTTCGGAGGAGGTAAAAGCTTCTTCTGAAAATGCTTCAAAAGAGAGCAGCTCTGAAAATACCGAAACAAAAGTGGATGAGACCGCTGCTCCGTCCCCCGTAAAAGAAGTATATCACGCTGTGCTTCCCACAGCGGCCGAAGAGTCCGAAATATATGTAAAAGCGATCGAAGGCATTTCGGATGACTTTATCCGCGGAATGGACATTTCTTCCGTCATAGCAGAAGAGGAGAGCGGTGTTAAATATTACGACGAAAACGGCAACG
>CADAQV010000166.1 GCA_902790095.1 uncultured Lachnospiraceae bacterium
AGGCTCAATGATGGCCGGCTGCTCATCAAGCAGCTCAGACACAAAGGCAACAGACGGCAGCAGCAAGGCAGCTGAGTCAAAGGATGCCGGAACAAAGGCTCCCGAAGAGACAAAGAAACCTGAAGAGGAAGTTGCAGACGGCAAGGTTCTTAACATCTGGTGCTGGAACGACGAGTTCGCTACAAGAATGTCGCTTGTTCCCGGTTATACCCAGAATGATCCTGAAAAGCCTCTTGACGGCGGCAAGCTCGGCGATGTTACAGTAAGGTTTACTCAGGTCAACAACGAAGGCAACGCATATCAGGATGCTCTTGACAAGGCTCTTGACCGTCAGGCAGATGCAAAGGCTAACGACAAGGTCGATATCTTCCTTGTAGAAGCTGACTACGCTCTTAAGTATGTTGATGACGATTGCACATTAAACGTATATGATTTCATCTCAAAGGATGATACAAAGAACCAGTACAAGTACACACAGGACATCATGACATCTTCAGACGGTATTCTTAAGGGTGTTTCTTGGCAGGGTTGCCCCGGACTTCTCTTCTACAACAGAGAGATCGCTAAGGAAGTTCTCGGAACAGACGACCCCGAGAAGGTTCAGGAATATGTAAGCTCTTGGGCTAAGTTCAACGAAACAGCAGCTAAGATGGTTGAAAAAGGATACCTTATGGAATCCTCAGTAAACGATTCTTATCGTGTATATTCAAACAACGTAACTCAGCCTTGGGTTAAGGACAACAAGATCATCATCGATGACAACATCAAGGAATGGGTAGACGCTTCAAAGGCTCTTTACGATTCTAAGGCAACAAAGAACGATGACCTTTGGGATGGATACAACAACGTAGTTAACGGCGGATGCTTCTGCTCATTCGGACCTGCTTGGCTCATCAACTTCTGCTTTGGTTTCCAGGGCAAAGATGCCAGCGCTGTAGAAGGCAAGGTTGACGATAAAGGAAATCCTATTGTTTACAACGAGTCAAACGTAGCTAACAAGGGTCAGTGGGGCGCTTGCGTAGGACCTCAGTCATTCAACTGGGGCGGCACATGGCTTTGCGCTTGCGATGGTACTGATAACAAGGCTGAAATTACAACTATAATGAAGTCTCTTACCTGCGATGAGTCGGTTATGGAGAAGATCGTTAAGGAGTATGATGATTTCGTAAACAACCAGGCAGCTATGGAAGCTATGGCTAAGTCTGATTACAGCTCATACATCCTTGGTGGTATGAATCCTCTTGGTCTTTACGCTGAAGGCGCAAAGAAGGTTTCAATGGATAACATCACTATCTATGATCAGGGTTGCAACGAAGAGTTCCAGAAGGCTATGAAGGCTTACTTTGAGGGCACATCTACATATGATCAGGCTCTTGATGCATTCTACACCAACATTACCACAAAGTATCCCGGACTTTCTAAATAATTGATCAACATGTTTTAGAAATCAGTAGACATGCCTGCTCGTATGGGCAGGCATGTTTTCTCAAAAGACAGGAGTAAATATGGCGAAGCAGTCAAACGTTGTCGGCGTAAGAAGGCACAGAGCCGTCAGATACAATAAATGGGGACTTATATTCCTGATCCCCTTCTTTTCGGTATATCTGGTATTTAACCTAGTGCCGCTTGTTACCACGATATATCGAAGCTTTTTTGAATACTACAGAGAAGGCAGAAAGTGGATCGGTCCCAATTTTGTAGGCATACAAAACTTTGTGAAACTCTTTTCAGATTCACGTATTTGGGATTACGGCATGAATACGCTGATCATGTGGGTCATCGGCTTTGTTCCGCAGATCCTCATCTCCCTTCTTTTGGCATCATGGTTCTCTGATACCAGATTTAAGATCAGGGGCGCAAGCTTTTTCAAAACAGTCATTTACCTGCCTAACCTTATCATGGCGGCTGCATTTGCGATGATGTTCTATTCGCTCTTTAACAGTGACGGATATATCACAAGGATCGTTCAACAGCTTGGCTGGGCAGATGATAATTTCAACTTCTTAAATACCGTATGGGGCACAAGGATCCTGGTCGGATTCATGAACTTCCTTATGTGGTTCGGTAATACGACGATCCTTCTTATGGCCGGTATCATGGGTATCGATGTTTCGCTGTATGAAGCGGCCGAAGTGGACGGTGCAAACTCCAGACAGAGGTTCTGGAGGATCACCATGCCTCTTCTTAAGCCCATCTTCGTATACGTATTCATCACCTCCCTCATCGGTGGTATTCAGATGTTTGATGTTCCTGCCATCCTCACAAAGAATGCAGGTACACCTCTCGTTGGAACCAAGTGGACATCAATGACTCTTATCATGTACTTGAGGCAGACACTTACATCACGAGACTACGGTACATCAGGTGCGCTTTCAGTAGTGCTCTTTGCTATCACAGGTATTCTCAGCCTTGTGGTATACAGACTTATGTATAGCAAGAAAGCAAAGGAGGCATGATCATGAGCAAAAAAAATACAATTGAGGCAAATGCCAACAGAAGCAGGAAGATATTTGCATACATCGTGCTTATATTCCTTACAGTGCTCTGCCTTGTGTGGTTCTACCTTTTGTTCCTTTCAGCTACACAGTCGACAGCCGAACTGACAACATCGTTTAAATTTACATTTGGATCACACCTCGTAGAAAACTTCAAAAATGCATTAAATAAAACGGATCTCTTCAGAGGACTTTTGAACTCTGTTATAATTTCCGGTGCATGTGCGATCCTCACAACTTATTTCTCAACACTTACCGCTTATGCGATACACGCATATGATTTCAGGCTTAAAGGTTTTGTATTTACCTTCATCCTTGCAGTCATGATGATCCCTTCACAGGTTACCATCCTCGGTTTTGTTGATATGCTCGAATTCTTAGGACTGAGAGAAAACTATACAGGACTTATAGTTCCTTCCATTGCTGCACCTGTAACATTCTATTACATCAAGCAGTACATGGAATCCGCGCTTCCTCTTTCACTTATAGAGGCAGCCAGAATCGACGGCTCAGGCGAATTCAGGACCTTCAACTCGATCGTGCTTCCCCTTATGAAGCCCGCCATCGCAGTTCAGGCAATATTTGCCTTCGTGTCACAGTGGAACAACTTCTTCGTTCCCTCTCAGATCATCATAGAAAAGAGAGAATTAAAGACCGTAGCTCTTATGATTGCAGACCTTCGTTCCGCAGACTTCAAGAGCATGGATCTTGGTTTGACGAATATGTCGATCTTCATCGCCATATTCCCGGTAGTAGTTATGTACCTCCTCCTCTCAAAGAACATTGTCGGCGGTCTCGCCCTCGGTTCTGTAAAAGGTTGATGCATTTATTTTTCCCGCGCCAAAAGGCGCGGGATTTTTTTGAGACCCGGGGACGGGGTCATAGTCTCATTTTTTTGAGACCCGGGGAGACCCGGGGACGGGGTCAGAGTCTCATTTTTGCCCAATTGACTATTCCTTTAACTTCTGCTATGATAATATAGATATTTTATGAGCACGGAGGACCCGGCAGATGGATCGCGACCACATAAGAAATTTCTGCATAATAGCACACATTGACCACGGCAAATCTACCCTTGCAGATCGAATAATAGAGCAGACAGGCCTTTTAACATCCCGTGAGATGACAGAGCAGGTCCTTGACAACATGGACCTTGAACGCGAGAGAGGGATAACCATCAAATCCCAGGCCGTTCGTATAAATTACCACGCAAAGAACGGAGAGGACTACCAGTTCAACCTCATAGACACCCCCGGACATGTCGATTTTAATTACGAAGTCTCAAGAAGTCTTGCGGCCTGCGACGGAGCAATTCTCGTGGTAGATGCGGCGCAGGGCATCGAGGCGCAGACCCTTGCAAATGTCTATCTTGCCCTCGACCACGACCTCGAGGTCATCCCCGTGATAAACAAGATCGACCTCCCGTCTGCCGAGCCTCAGCGCGTCATAGCCGAAATAGAAGATGTAATAGGCCTCGAGGCGCAGGATGCGCCCCTCATTTCGGCCAAGCAGGGTATAGGTATAGATGAGGTCATGGAGGCGGTAAGGGAAAAACGCTTCAGTATCTATGTGGTGGATACCCTGGCTGAAACGCTGGAACTGCTTACCGATCACGTCCTCATGATGGCTACCGGCGCGGATTTCCAGGTAGTGGAAGTCGGCTTTTTCGGCGCGGGCCAGTTCATCCCCTGTGACGAGCTTTCCGCCGGCATGGTAGGCTACTTTACGGCCAGCATAAAGAACGTAAAAGACACCATGGTGGGCGATACAGTGACCAATGCGGACACTCCGGCCGCAGAGCCCCTGCCCGGTTATAAGCCCGTTCACCCCATGGTCTATTGCGGTCTCTACCCCGCAGATGGCTCAAAATACGGCGACTTACGCGACGCGCTCGAAAAACTCCAGTTAAACGACGCCTCACTTTTCTTTGAGCCCGAAACATCCATAGCCTTAGGTTTTGGCTTTAGATGCGGCTTTTTAGGCCTCTTGCATCTTGAGATAATCCAGGAAAGACTTGAGCGCGAATACGACCTTGACCTTGTGACCACGGCCCCCGGCGTTGTCTACCGCGTCAATAAGACCGACGGCACCACCATAGAGCTCACCAACCCCTCAAATCTTCCCGACCCCACAGAGATCGAGAGCATGGAAGAGCCCATAGTAAGCGCCGAGATCATGGTCAAGACAGATTTCATCGGCAACATCATGGATCTTTGCCAGCAGCGCCGCGGCGTATATCTTGGCATGGATTACATAGAAACGACCAGAGCCCTCTTAAAATACGAGCTCCCCTTAAACGAGATCATCTACGACTTTTTCGATGCCTTAAAATCCCGCTCCAAGGGCTACGCATCCTTTGATTATGAGCTCAAGGGCTATCAAAAATCATCCCTTGTAAAGCTTGACATCCTTATTAACCGCGAAGAGGTCGATGCGCTTTCATTCATCGTCCACGCGGACAGCGCCTACGAACGCGCAAGGAAGATGTGCGAAAAGCTTAAGGACGAGATCCCGCGCCACCTCTTCGAAATACCCATCCAGGCGGCTGTCGGCAACAAGATCATCGCCCGCGAGACCGTAAAAGCCATGAGAAAAGACGTCCTTGCCAAGTGCTACGGCGGCGATATCTCCCGAAAGAAAAAGCTCCTTGAAAAACAGAAAGAAGGAAAGAAGAGAATGCGCCAGATCGGCAGCGTAGAAGTGCCGCAGGAAGCATTCATGAGCGTGCTCAAGCTTGATGAGGAGTAAACAAAAGCATAATAGTTAGTAGGTGAACAAGTGGAACTGTATATTCACATCCCTTTTTGCATTAAAAAATGTAAATATTGCGATTTTCTCTCCGCACCTGCAGATGAAACGACTCAGGAGCGCTACTTTAATGCGCTCATTTCTCAGATAAAAGCCTTCGGCGAGCGCGAGCAAAAACGGACGGAAGGCCCCCGCGCCGTCACCACCGTCTTTATCGGCGGCGGCACGCCCTCAGTCTGGGAGGCAGATCGCATAGCGGCGATAATGAATACCATAAAGACTTCCTTTAAGTTAGAACCGGATGCCGAGATCTCAATCGAGGCAAACCCCGGCACTTTAAGCCCGGAAAAGCTTGCAGGCTACCTTGTCTGCGGCATCAACCGCCTTTCCCTAGGCCTCCAGTCATCGGATGGCGTCCTC
>CADAQV010000167.1 GCA_902790095.1 uncultured Lachnospiraceae bacterium
TATACGCCTGTATCCGGCATATGGCAGACCGTGTGGATAGAGGAAGTCCCTTTGGAATATGTCACCGGCCTTAAGATAATTCAAAGAAAGCACGGTGTCGACATACGCATATTTGGCGCAGGGCAAGGCGTAGTAACTCTTAAAAACGGTGATAAATATCACGTCAATGACGGCCTTTGCAGGATCAGATTAAAGAATATAAGATACTGGAGCGCTCAGGACCCGTATCTTTACGAATTCACCTTAAGGACAGGCGAAGATGAGATAAGCTCATACTTTGGCATAAGAAGTGAAAGCTTAAAGGAAGCGGGGGGCAGAAAGCGCCTTTGCATAAACAGCCGCCCTGTCTTTTTCCACGGCCTTTTGGATCAGGGATATTTTAAAGACGGCATATATACGCCGGATGCGCCCGTAAGGTACGCGGGCGACATAAAGCTTGCAAAAGATCTTGGCTTCAACATGCTGAGAAAACATATAAAGGTAGAACCGGAGGTGTTTTATTACCTCTGTGACAAATTGGGCATGTATGTCTTTCAGGATATGGTAAATAACGGAGATTATGCCTTCCTTCGCGATACCATAATACCCACGTTCGGTTTCCAGTGGCTGCCTGATCACAACACACATAAGGACAGAAGGACAAGAAAGATGTTCTGCCTTTATGCACAGAAGACAGTTAAAAGACTTTACAACCACCCAAGCATAGTCTACTGGACGATCTTCAATGAGGGCTGGGGACAGTTCCATTCCACATATCTGTACGAAAAGCTGAAGAAATGGGACCCGGGCCGCTTTGTCGACAGCAATTCGGGTTGGTTTAAATGCGGCAAGAGCGATATATCAAGCTGGCATGTGTATTTCCACAAATTCTTCTTCCCGGTAACGCCCGAAAGTTTTGAAAGGGCAGTGGTACTCTCCGAATTCGGCGGTTATGCATACAAAGTGAAAGGCCATACCCACAATGAAAACAAGCTTTACGGCTATGCAAAATTCAAATCTTTAAAAGAGTACAACAAAGCACTTGAAGCACTGTACGACCGCGATGTGATCGCACATATTCCGGGTGGTCTTTCCGGCGCGGTATATACCCAGCTTTCGGATGTCGAGACCGAAGAAAACGGCATCTGCACTTATGACAGACAGGCCGTAAAGCCTGACAGATCGGTCATGCTCCGCATAAAAGATAAGATCGATGAGGCTATGAAAACAATAGAAGGGTAATAAAGGGAAGAAACATGGGCAGAAAACTTTTTTTGTCGGATCTTGACGGCACGCTTTTAACAGAGCAAAAAACGATATCAAAAAGGACGATGGACGCCCTGCGCGCATATGCCGAAGCGGGAAACGTATTTGCCATCTGCACCGGCAGGGATATAAACAGCGCACGAAAAGTCTATTACGACCTGAAGCTTAATCTTAAAGGAAGCTTTATAGTGGCCTTTAACGGCGGTCAGATATTGGATGTGGAAAAAGAAAAGACCATATACCGCATCGGAATAGAAAAAAGTGTTGTCAGGCAGGTCCTTGACATGTCAAAGGCATACGGAGTGCACGCGCATACATATAATGACAGGTTTATACTCACGGAAAGCTATGATGAATGCGTGGAATTCTACAGACGTGTCATCAAGACGCCTGTGATAGTTGCGGATGATATTACACCGTACATGGATGTGCCGCCCTGCAAGATCATCGCAATAGAACTGCATGACCACGAAAAGCAGGAAAGACTCAAAAAGGACGTGGAAAAGTTGTATGAAGGGACTTTGAGCATGTTCTACTCAAACCCCTATTATCTGGAGTTTGTCCCGGCCTCTTCGGGCAAGGGCAGCGCACTTACAAGGCTGTCCGAGATTCTTGGCATCGACAAAAACGATACATATGCCGCGGGTGATGCCGAAAACGATCTTTCCATGATACAGGCTGCGGGCTGCGGCATAGCCATGGTTAACGGGGAAGAAACCGTAAAGGCGGCCGCAGATATCGTGACAGAAAAGGATAACGATCACGATGGGCTGGCAGATATTCTTATGAATATAATTTCAAAGTGACAAAAAAATAAAAAAAGTATAAACATTATAAACAATTCTTGACCTTGTCCCTTTAATTTGCTAAACTAACCGTAAAGTTTTAAAAATCTTTTTTGTATTATTAAGGAGGGTATTATGGGATTATTTGATAAGGCATTGCATGCGGCTCAGACATCAAACAGACCCGGAGAAGGAGCACTTCCTGCAGAGTGGAAGACAAACAGAGTTGTTACACTTGCCTGTGAACCTGAAAATCTTGAAGAACTTAAGGCGGCAGTGGATGTAGCAGACCCCGGCAGCGTTGCCGCATACTGGGTATATGCAGTTACTTGTCTTACCGCAGATTATGACATCGGCATGAGCATGATGAAATATCTCTTTGCGGATCTCGAGCCTTTCGGACGCAGTTTCACAGAAGGCGGAATGAGCGGTAAAGCCGGCTGGGACAGCTATCTCAATGAAAGATTAAAGGATGATGACTATCGCTGGCTCCCCAGAGCATATTTTGAAGGAGCATGCGCATCAAACGGCTTCAATCCTTCAAGACCTCTTACAGTAGAGCTTAAGTTCAATGCTCCCAATACAGAGGCAGCAAACGGACAGTCTTTAGAGCAGCTCGGCAGACTCAACATAATCTACTATGTAGAGAGCAATGCCGCAGGAAATAAGGTAAATATCACTCTCAGCAAGTTTGACGGCAGCGACAGATGGTACGTTACAAGCGGCACATCTTCGTCAGGTCTTTTCTATGATCAGAGGTCGGCTCTTACTGCTGAAGCTAAATCCAAGCTCTATATATAGGCAGGATCGCTTTGCGATCGTGCCGGTCGGTTATGGCAGAATCGTAATATAATGATCACAATGGGCGGAAGATCATCTTCCGCCTGTTTTTGACGCATCATTTTTGCGATCGTAAATTGCCAAGGTGAAAGGATCATGACAGGTAATGAAAGAGTTGTTTAAAGAACTTCCTGTAATAAAAGGAGAAAAGGTGATCTTAAGGCCCATCACTCAGGACGATCACGATGGCCTTAAAGAGCTTGTCACTTCCGATGAAGTGTACAAACTTGAACCGACTTTTTTGTTTGAGAGAAAGTATAAAGATGTTCATGAGGTCATAGACAGGCTCTATGATGAAGCGCTTGAAGAAGGATCCCTTATACTCGGAGTTTTTTTGGACGGTGAATTCTGCGGCCTTGCAGAAATGTATGGGTATAAAAAAGAACTGCACAAGATAAGCATCGGGGCTCGTTTTTTAAAAAAGTACTGGGGAATGGGAATAGGATCGGATGTTGCAAAAAGCATGGTCGGTTTTTTGCAAAACGAAACAGATATAGAAATAATAGCGGCAAGTTCGCTGCCGGCAAATAAAGGCTCTGCGGCGGTTATGAGAAAAGCCGGATTTGAGCTTGTGGTGCAGGATTCGGATGAGGACTGGGGATTTGACAAACCACTCGCAACCGATAAATGGATAATATGAAAAAGAAGCGTCCGCCGATTAGGCAGATGCTTCTTTTTCTTTGTTTACGATCTTTTCAGCCCACGCTATCGCATCGTCGATATGGGGACGGAAGTTTTCTTCTCCCGCTTTTTCGTAAAAACCGCTCTTTTGCATGGTGGCAAGAGGCTGTTCGTTTACATGCGAGAATATGATCTGAATGCCCGTAGCCTTGCAGCGGTCATAAAACTGCTCTAAGCTATGCATGGCTGTTGCGTCAAGCGCCGGAACGCTTCGCATACGAAGAATGATTGCCTTGGTGTTTTCCGTGTAGTCGATAGAAGCTATACGCTCCGAAGCGCCAAAGAACATGGGACCGGATATCTCAAACACTCTTACATGCTTTGGCAGAGCCTTGAGATTCATTCCGTCGGGGTCTTCCTCGGGGTCATAATATTTCCAGCCCTTTATCTGCGTCTCATCGCTCATCCGCTTCATAAACAGGATAAGGGCAAGTATCATACCGGCTTCAATTGCGACTACAAGGTCAAATACCACTGTCAGGACAAATGTTACGACCAGAACGGCGATATCGCTTTTGGGTGCCGTTTTGCAAAGGTGG
>CADAQV010000168.1 GCA_902790095.1 uncultured Lachnospiraceae bacterium
GCCTGTACAGTCGCATTTTTATTATTTGTCTTACCGATTTGTATCATGTGCACAGGCATATCTTCACTTTGGTGGTTTATAATAAATCCGCTTTTTGTCTGCTTTCCATAAAAAAACGCCGGTTGAGAGAGTTATCCGCGGGGAATATATTGCCCCCCTGCTCCCGCACGATCCTCATCAAATCACATAAAAAGCCATATCCATTGCCTCAACTTAAAAAAAACTGTTGTTTTGTAATCCACACTTGTGCTATTATCTATAAAGGGCCTGGAAAAGGACCCAAGTATAGGAGGGATAAAAAATGAATCTTAAGAAACTTACGGCCGCATTTCTTTCAGCGGCAATGTGCTTTGGTTGTGTAAGCGCATTTGCGGAGAACACGGATGACTATGAGTTCGATAAAGACGAACCCATCGATTTCTGTGTGTATAACATCTGGGCAGAGAACTTTGTTACTGCGCCCACAGCAGACATCAAAACGATCAAGATGACTGTTGATGTTACAGGCTTTGATGCCGATGTAGACGCTGTTAACACAAAGCTCTATTCAAGGGAGTCCGTTACATGGGAAACACACGCATCCGATATCGTGACAATAAACGGCGACGGAACCTATACCTATTTCATCTCTTTTGATGAGGCATTTGCTCCCGATAAGCTCTGCACGATCTATATTAAGGATGTCCTTGTTGCTCTTACAGACGAAGATCCCGATGGCCAGGGTGCCGATATCAAGGAAAGCAAGGCTCACATGAACATGAAGCTTGTTTCATGCGAATTCAACAAAGAGCCTAGCGCAGGCGAAAATGCCGGAGACGCAGCTCCCGCCGCTTATCTTGCAGCTTTAGTTGCCATAGCAGGCATAGCTATGGTGGCTTCAAAAAAGAAAGCATAAATAAAACCGGAAGTATAAAATATGGCGGGGGCTCCCCGCCATGTTTTGGTAAGGATATATATGATTATGAGTTATAAGATCGGAAGAAATGCCCCGTGCTGGTGCGGGAGTAATGTAAAGTATAAAAACTGCCACGAGGCTTTTGATGCAAAACTTAAAAGGTACAGGCTTCTGGGACATGAGGTTCCGGGGCATAACCTTTTAAAGACCAAAGATCAGATCGAGAGAATAAAGGAAAGTGCCATAGTAAACAGAGCCTGCCTTGATGCGGTAGGGGAGGTCATCTGCGCCGGTATGAGCACGGAGGATATCGACCGTATCGTATACGAGACGACCACAAAAATGGGAGCAATACCGGCTACATTAAATTATGAAGGCTTTCCCAAAAGCGTATGTACATCCATAAACGAGGTCGTATGCCACGGAATTCCGTCAAAGGATGTCATATTAAAGGACGGGGACATAATAAATGTAGACTGTTCAACGATTCTTAACGGATATTTCAGCGACAGCTCGCGCATGTACATGATAGGAAATGTTTCCGAGGAAAAGCAAAAGCTCGTCAGAGTGACAAAGGAATGCTGCGACCTTGGACTTAAGGAAGTAAAGCCCTGGGGCCATCTTGGCGATATCGCCCAGGTGATAAATGATCATGCAACCAAAAACGGTTACAGCGTCGTAAGGGAGATCGGCGGACACGGAGTCGGGCTCGAGTTCCATGAAGACCCATGGGTGTCATATGTCATTAAGGCAGGCACCGGAATGCTGCTTGTTCCCGGCCTTATGTTTACCATAGAGCCGATGATCAACATGGGTACACACGCCTTTAACACCAGCAAGGTCGACGGATGGACCGTGACCACAGCCGACGGAAAACCTTCGGCTCAGTGGGAATATCAGGTGGTCGTCACAGAAGACGGTGTAGAGATGATATCATGGTGATCTAAAATCATATGCTTGCATTTGATAAAAAAATGTGCTATATTAGCGTTTGTCCGTCGGAATGCGGCGGAAAAAATGTCCACGTAGCTCAGCAGGATAGAGCGACCGCCTCCTAAGCGGTAGGTCGGAGGTTCGAATCCTCTCGCGGACGTGAAAACACCGTTTGTCTCCAAAGAGTCAAACGGTGTTTTTTTGATCCGATTCATCAGGGATTCAGGATGCCTGTTTCGGAAATACCAGCGTAATACGTGTCCCTTTGCCCTGCTCGCTTTCCATCTCGATTTCGGCCCCATGATACAACGCTCCATGCTTGACTATCGAAAGCCCGAGCCCCGTACCGCCGATCTCCTTTGAGTGACTCTTATCGACACGGTAAAATCTTTCAAATACTCTCTTCTGGTGTTCGGGAGGTATGCCTATACCGGTATCCGAAACGGATAATCTTATGTGCGCATCATCCTCATCAAGCTTTAACGTGACCTTGCCGCCCGGAAAATTGTACTTTACGGCGTTGTCGCAAAGGTTATATATCATTTCAAACAGAAGCTGGTTGGCACCCTTTATAGGAGTTGCTTTTCCCTTTACATCTATGCGAATGTTTCGTTTTGAAGCAATGGGACGAAGAGCGGAAGCCACATCATTACAGATGTCCAGAAGATCGACGTTTTCGTCTTTAGGAATGTCATTTCCCTCATCCAGCCTTGAAAGCTTTATTATATCGTCTATCAGGGCGATAAGACGCTGAGATTCCTTATATATATCCTTTGAGAATTCGCTCACCTTGTCCGGGGAAACGTTTCCCTGGGACATAAGTTCCGCAAAGCCTGATATGGATGTCAGGGGAGTTTTTAATTCGTGTGACACATTTGCCGAAAACTCACGGCGCATTTCCTCCCTTGAAGAAGCCTCCTCCTGTATGGTAAGCCTTTGTTCCTCTATCTTGTCAAGCAGGGGAGCAAGCTCGGGGTATGGATTGTTCTTGGGATCGTCGATATCCATTTCGTTTATCGGAGTAACGATCTGCTTTGCCACGCGGAAGGCAAGTATTCCCGAAATGATAAGCACGAGGATAAGTACCCACAGTATCGGGCTTACGGTAAGAAGTGCATACCTTACCGCACTTACGGGGCGCGCAAGTCTTATCACGGTGCCGTCCGAGCAGAGCTTTGCGTAATACATCGTTGCCTTGCCGTTTAAGTCCGATTTGCGGGTCTCCTGACCGGAGCCGGACTCAAAAGCCTCTTTTATCTCGTCATATTCTGACTGGTTTGAGACGGGAGAGTCGTACATGCTGTCATAGATGACCTCTCCGTCCGCAGCTATCCAGGTAATGCGATTCGTTTCGTCGAGCTTTTTTAAAAAGTCGATGCCACCGGTCTCAAGTCCCGCTGCGGCATAGGATGTCTCCTGATCCAGGGCATTAAAGGTCTCATCAAGAGTCCGGGTGTACTGAAGCCCGAAAAACAAAAGTGCGCAAATGATCAGAACGAGCATTCCGACCAGAAAGGTGTTCCTGAAGATCGTTTTTGTCATTGTTCTTCTCCGATAAATTTATATCCGACTCCGCGAATAGTCTGTATATATTCGCCTGCGTTTCCAAGCTTTGAGCGGAGCGTTCGTATATGAACATCGAGGGTGCGGTTCTCGACCTCGTTTTTGATCCCCCATATGCGGTCAAACAACAGATCGCGGGTAAGCACCAGCCCCCTGTGTCTGATCAGAAACTGAAGAAGTTCGTATTCTTTAAGGGTAAGAGAGACAGGCGCACCATCCGAATAGATCTCATGCCTGCTCCAGAGTGCGCGAAGAGATCCGTATTCAAAATCGGGCATGCCCATAAGAGCCTGTTCCGAGGATCTTCTGAGGACGGCCTTCACACGGGCAATAAACTCCATGATACCGAAGGGCTTCGTGATATAATCATCGGCTCCGAGATCCAGAGCAGAGACCTTATCATATTCGGAGCTTTTGGCGGTAAGCATGATCACCGGCATTTTGTGGCCGGAGGCACGAAGCTTTTTGAGCACGCTTATTCCGTCTTCGCCGGGAAGCATTATGTCAAGTATGACAAGGCTTGGAATGCGGGTGTAAAAGGCTTTTCGAAAACTCTCTGCGTTATCGAAACCCTCGGCAGAATAGTCGTGTGCTTTAAGGGCGTATACTAACATTTTTCTAATGCTTTCGTCATCTTCAAGCAGGTAGATCATAAGGACCTCCGGTGAGTTTTAGTGAACTTAAAGTGCGAAT
>CADAQV010000169.1 GCA_902790095.1 uncultured Lachnospiraceae bacterium
CTGATGGAATATATAATCAAAAACCTGGGAGTGTTCCAGTCTCTTCAAAGAAGCCATATTCGTTTCTGAGGCCGGTAAGGTCATCCGTACTTGTAGTTATCTCATGACTCCTTATGGTACCGCAGAAGTATTCGGGTTCTCCCTGATTGTCGAATAATACTATGCCGCGGCATGAACAGGTCTCATAAACACCGTCAGCCCGTTTGGCGCGATATTGCATATCGTGTTCGCTTGAGGCACCCGCAAAAATGCTCTGTATGCCTTCGTGATAAACACTTCTGTCATCGGGGTGTATATGTTCTTCCCAAATCGAACCCGCACCGTACATATATTTAGACGGCAGTCCGAACAGATCAACCGCTGTCTGTGACCATCTTGAAAAATCATATTTTATGTCGCAGAGATATACATACGCTCCCTCTCCGGCTATCTCAAGCGCGTTGAAAAAATTATCGACCTTTTTGCGTCTTTCTTCGGTTATCTCAACAATATGCCCCGGCTTTGAATAGGATTCCTGGCGGACTCTTTTTTCCTTGAGCTCTCTTTTATCCACATACATACGTGAATCAGCACGCTCAAATACGGATGCATAGCATTCGTCGTCTTTCGGGTCATATGTAGCCATACCTGTTGCAAGGATGGGGCCTTCATCGTTGTACAGATTCGCAATTACATCTTTTCTGAGTTTTGCAAGCAGTTCTGCCCTGCTCTGGTAGTCGTCTCCGTTTAAGATGATGACAAATTCATCACCCCCGAATCTGAAAACGGGGCTGTGCACAAATGTCCTGCAGACCATTCTGCCTGCAACGCGGATATAATCATCACCCGCTTTATGTCCTTTTGTATCATTAATGTGCTTAAGGTCGTTTATATCGCATATGATTATTGCAAACGGATGGCATCTGTTTTTCTCTATCGATTCCTGAAGAACTTCGACAAATTCTTTATATGCGGTCTTGTTCTTTGTACCCGTAAGTTCATCTCTTCTTGCCCTTTCGTTGGCAAGGTTTAACGCCTCAAGATGTTCCTGTTCCATACGGACGGCCTCATCACGGCATTCCACGCCGATAATGAGATGCATCCTGTCATTTGCCCACATGCCGGTAAGTCTCATATTCTGGACGACACCCTCTATAACAAGACGGTAATCCACGTTGAAGACCTTTTTTACTTCCAGCGCGGTTATGAAATAATCCTTTTCAAGGACCATGGCCACCCTGTCCCGGTCATCTTCATGAACGAGCAAAATGGTATTATGTGCTGCCTCCGCAAAGAAATCCTTACCCTCCTCTTTGATCTTAAGAGCGCCGTAGATCATTCTTGATGTGAATTCGACATATCTGCCCGTAGTCACATTTATGTAATAAATGATGTCATAATGTGATGCAAGGCTTGACGCTATCTGATTGTATATGGTGGTTTTTTTTAATTCGTCCTCGTGAAGGCCCTTGCGGTATTCTTCATCCACATTTTTAACGCCCAGCACAAAATAGGCGTCACCCTCTCTTGTGCCCCTGATAAGATGAAGCGAGTGCCACACCGGACGCCCGTCTATCATGACCCGGTATTTGAAGCTTTCCATCTCACCTTTTCCGACCCATAAAAGAAGGTTGTCCTTCCTCATCTTTTCGGTGAAATAGTGCATATCGTCTTCAAAAATGCATTTTTTGGCATCAACAACAACGGAGGCAAAGAAATCAGCGCCTTCTTTTTCAAGCTCTATGCTGTGCTTCGTATGATCTGTAACATAAGCATAGTATTTGTGGGTCACGGCATTCACATAATAAAAATTGCAATAATCCGTAAGCAGCGCTTCGGATATTCTGTCGAAAACATCGTTTCTGTCCTGCATAGTCCACCTCCCACATAAAACGTCATTTTAATTTTACTATGACAAAGGGTTTTTTTCAATAATTTTCTACAAAAATAAACTCTTTTTTATACTTTTTATCGTGCATTTTTTCGAGCAAAAAATTCTTGAAAAAAGAAAGTTTAGGTGTATACTGCATAAGTATGTTTAAAACCACGCAAAATAAGGAGCAGACACATGTCAGGAAACAAAAACAAGTCCGGCCGCATGTCAAGAGACAAGATCAAGCCGATGCTTTTCAGCACGATGAAACATTATGACGGAAAGCAGTTTTTAAGCGATGTGATAAGCGGTATCATTGTTGCAATAATCGCTCTTCCTCTTTCGATAGCCTTAGCGCTTGCTTCGGGCGTCAGTCCCGAGGAAGGTCTTTACACAGCAATAGTCGCGGGCTTTATCATTTCATTTCTTGGCGGAAGCCGCGTCCAGATCGCAGGCCCTACGGCAGCATTTGCGACGATAGTTGCGGGGATAGTTGCCAAAAACGGCATGAGCGGGCTGATGCTTGCTACCATCATTGCCGGAGTACTGCTTATCCTCATGGGGCTTTTAAGGCTTGGCGGGCTTATAAAGTTCATCCCATACACCATAACAACAGGTTTTACTTTCGGTATAGCCGTTACGATACTTATTGGACAACTTAAAGATTTCTTCGGACTGACCTACCCTGAAGGGACTGTGACCATAGAGACCGCCGACAAGGTGAAGGCTGTTTTTTCAAACTTCGGAACCATCAACTGGTATGCCGTACTGGTCGGCGTGATCTGTCTTGCGATCCTTATCATATGGCCCAAGATAAGCGAAAAGATTCCCGGATCACTGATTGCTGTTATTGTGGGCATACTTATAGTAAAGTTTACCGGCATGCCGGTAAATACGATCGAAAACCTTTATTCGATAAGCAACAAGCTTCCCACCTTTCACATGCCGGACTTCTCCCTTGATGCCGTCAAGTCGGTCGCATCTGACGGCGTTACCATTGCGATACTTGCAGCAATAGAGTCACTTCTCTCCTGCGTTGTTGCAGACAGTATGATCAATTCGCACCACAGATCGAACATGGAGCTTATAGCGCAGGGCTGCGGCAACATCGGCTCGGCATTCTTCGGCGGCATCCCCGCAACGGGCGCGATCGCGCGTACAGCGGCAAACATAAAAAACGGAGGCCGTACCCCCGTTGCAGGAATGGTTCATTCCATAGTGCTTATCCTTGTTCTTGTCGTTTTGATGCCATATGCGGGGCTTATTCCCATGCCCACCATTGCAGCTATTCTTTTCATGGTAGCGTACAATATGTCGGGCTGGCGCACCTTTATCAACCAGTGCAAAAAAGCGCCCGTTTCCGACATCATCGTTTTGGTGGCAACCTTTGTGCTTACCGTAGTATTTGACCTTGTGGTTGCTATCGAGGTCGGCATGATTGTGACTTGCGTTCTTTTCATTAAGAGAATGAGCGAAGAAACCCTTGTAAAGGGGTGGAAGCTTGTGGACGATGAGAACGACCCCGACTCCATCAGCCTTCGTAAGGTCCCCGCGGATACCATGGTTTACGAGATTTCCGGACCCATGTTCTTTGGCGCGGCAGACAAGATTCTTACCATTTCGGTAAAAGAAGAAATGAAGAACTTAGTCTTAAGAATGCGTAGCGTTAACGCCATCGACTCAACAGCCATCAATGCCTTAAAGACTCTGGCTGATGACTGTAAGGACAAAAACGTGCGACTCATTCTTTCCCACGTTAACGAGCAGCCCATGAATGCTTTGAAGAAGTGCGGTCTCTACGATGAAATCGGTGCCGACAACTTCTGTGAGCACATCGATGCCGCTTTGGAAAGGGCAGCCAATTAGTTTTCTCACAAATCTATAACCTTCCATGCTATAATTACTTTAATCGGCATGGGAGGTTTTTTATGGATAATAACAGCGGTTCATCTTCGGAAAGAAGCAGAATTATAGTCAGAACAGGTATCATCGGCATTGTTGCCAATTGTCTTTTGGCGGGAGTAAAGGCATTCTTGGGTCTTTTGTCCAATTCCGTGGCAATTGTACTCGACGCGGTTAATAATTTTTCGGATGCTCTTTCTTCGGTCATTACGATAGTGGGCACCAAACTTGCGGTCAAGGCTCCCGACAAGAAGCATCCTTTGGGATACGGGCGCATAGATTAGCTGAGTGCCATGATTATTGCCGCT
>CADAQV010000170.1 GCA_902790095.1 uncultured Lachnospiraceae bacterium
ATATCAGCCGTATCTGCAGTTACCCAAGGTGAATCATCCCGAGGAAAGAGGATTTGTCATTCCTTATGGTGACAGTCCCCTTGACAACGAACCTGTGGGAAGAAATATCTATCTTGATATCATCAACAGTGCCATTGATTATGTTTATATCATGTCGCCCTATCTAATATTGGACCCCGAGACCGAAAGCGCGTTAAAGTTCGCCTGCGCGAGGGGCGTGGATGTGAGGATCATCCTGCCTCATGTTCCTGACAAGAAATATGCATTTGCCCTCGCGGTCGCGCATTACAGTCTTTTGACCGAGGCGGGAGTAAAGATATACGAATACACTCCGGGCTTCGTTCATGCAAAGCTGTTCGTCTCGGACGACAGAAAGTGTGCGGTCGGTACCATCAATATGGATTACAGAAGTCTCTATCATCATTTTGAATGCGGTATATATGCCGAGGACATTCCGGCTGTTTTCGACATGAAGGAAGACTTTTTAAAGACACAGGAAAGCTGTCAGCTGGTCTCATATCAGATGGCAAACAAGATACACCCGGTATACTGGGGCTTTGGAAGGATCTTAAGGGTCATTGCACCACTCTTTTAAAATATGCATAGTTTTAAGGACAACACATTCAGGCTTTCTGTCAGGCAGCTCGTGGAATTCATTTTCCGCGGCGGGGATCTGAGCGTCCGAAAGGGCGGCCGAAAAGATAAGACGATGCTTGCCGGCACGCGGATACATCAGAAGATCCAGAAAAGACAGGGAGCAGGATACAGGGCAGAAGTGCCATTCGTACTTACTGTTCCCGTTAAGGTAAATGATGCGGGAGAGGGCTATTCCATCGTTATAGAAGGAAGAGCCGACGGAATATACGAAGAGGACGGAAAGCCCGCAGTAGATGAAATAAAAGGCGTTTATAAACCGCTTGATAAACTCACAGAGCCTGAGCCGGTACATCTGGCGCAGGCTCTGTGTTATGCATATATGGATGGCATAGAGGATAATAAAGGCCGCGTCATCAGGATGACCTATGTAAACCTCGACACCGAAGAAGAAAAGTACTTTTATGAAGAGCGTTCGTGGCAGGAGATAAAAGAATGGTTTGATGCGTTGATCGAAAAATACAGGAAGTGGTGCGACTATGAATGGAACCACAGGCGTGCACGTGATGCTTCGATAAAAGAAATAACATTTCCGTTTGAATACAGGGCGGGACAAAAGACTCTTGCCGGCACGGCATACCGCTTTCTGACTGAAGAAAAGAACCTTTATATCCAGGCATCCACAGGCATAGGCAAGACCATTTCGACCATGTATCCGGCGTTTAAAGCCATGGGCGAAGGCTATGCCGACAAGATATTCTACCTTACCGCAAAGACCATAACCGCAAGCGTTGCAAGGGAGACCATGGGGATACTTGCAGGAAGCGGCCTTGATGCCTCTTATGTAAATCTTACAGCCAAGGAAAAGCTCTGCCCCTTGGAGGAGATGGAATGTGACAGCGAAAAATGTCCGTACGCAAAGGGGCATTTTGACAGAATAAACGATGCGGTCTTTGACATGATAGTACATGAAAAGGTCATGAACAGGGATGTCATTCTATCCTACGCAAATAAGTATATGGTATGTCCTTTCGAGCTGAGCCTTGACGCTTCGTACTGGGTGGATCTGATAATCGGCGACTACAACTATGCCTTTGACCCGAATGTAAGACTTGCCAGATTCTTTGCCGACGGCGTGGACTGCCCGTGCTTTTTCCTTATCGACGAAGCCCACAATCTTGTCGACAGGGCAAGGGAGATGATAAGCGCGGATCTTTCAAAGAAGGCCTTTTCATCCGCCGCAAAGCTTGCGGGCGAGATAAGCAAAAAGCTTAAAAGCGCCATTTCATCATGCTCGCGCGCACTTGCAGAGCTTAAGAAAAACAGCGAATTCGATTCCTCCACGGGCCTTTGCAGATACAGCGGCCCGGCTGCGCTTTCAAAGGTATTTGACAAGCTGGAAAACCTTATGGAAGAATTCGCAAGGTTTTACGAGAACAACCCTACATATTATGAAAAAGAGATGAGCGAGTTCTTTTTCATGTGCAGAAGCTTCGTCGGGCTAAGAGACAGCATAGAGACAGGATATGTTTTCTACGGCAGGGTAAGCAGCGAAGGCGATTTTTACCTGACCCTTTCAAATGCGGATCCGTCGGAGTATCTTAAGACCTGTCTTTCACAGGGGAGAGGAAGTGTTTTGTTTTCCGCGACTCTCCTCCCGATAGATTACTACAGGTCGCTTTTAACAGGCGAAATGAGCGAAAACGCCATCTATGCAAGAAGTCCCTTTGATGAAAACAAACGTCTTCTTGCCATTGCAACAGACGTCACCAGCAGATACGCAGCCCGCGGGCGCGACCAGTATCTCCGCGTTCTTGAATACATCGAAAAGACCGTAAATGCAAAGCCCGGCCACTACATGGTCTACTTTCCCTCCTACGCATACATGCAAAGCGTCTATGACCTTGCAGGGGACATTAAGGATCTCGTCCTCATGCAAAGCCAAAGCATGGACGAGGCAAAAAGAGAGGAATACATAAAGTCCTTTTCCGAAGACACAGGCAGGACCATGATCGGCTTTTGCGTGCTCGGCGGCATGTTTTCCGAGGGCATCGACCTGACGGGCGACAAGCTCATCGGAGTCATCATCATCGGCACCGGTCTCCCCGGCATTTCCCCCGAGCGAAATCTTATACGCGACTATTTCTCCGAACACGGACAAAACGGCTTTTCCTACGCCTACCTATACCCCGGCATCGGACGCGTCCTGCAGGCCGCCGGCCGCCTCATCCGTACCGAGAATGACGAAGGTGTCATAATCCTCCTCGATGACAGATTCTCAAAATACGAATATCGAAAGCTCTTCCCCGTCGAGTGGAAAAACGCCGGGTACACAACGGTGGATAAGATAGAGGAGAGACTTGAAAGCTTTTGGAGAAAAAAACTGTAAAAAAACTGTAAAATTTTACAGAAATTAGCGAAAAACTGTAAAAAAATCTAAAATGCTTGACTCATAAATTTATACATGCTATTCTTTGAAGCGGGGAAAGATCCCCGCTCTTTTTAATTCTATTTTTCTTATACGATTCCCCCCCATGTATTCGGGGAGTATCCGGAAAGGATAAAAATGAAAAACAAAAGTTACATTGCTAATGTATGTGCAATTATCGCATGCATACTTTTTTCAGCCTCGTGCGCTGAAAACAAAACGGATTTCCCGCCGCCCGGTACGGAGAATTACAAAACAGATACGGTTTCAGAAAGCGCACCGTTGCTTACAGAGGAAGATGCGGCTGAGCCGGAAGCTTCATCTATGCCTGAAACAGAAGCTGATACGGATATAACAAAAATCAATTCTCTGCCTGCAGTTGATGAAACATATGATAAGACCTCGGCAGATACATCAGATGCGGGCATCATATATATACCTGAAACGACCTCCACTATAGCGGATACCGGGACCTTTGAAGCGGAAACAAGCTCCTGTCAAAGCAGCAGCCCGGTGCAGGAAACAGAGCAGGATGAGAGTGAAAGCATCAGTATAGTCTTTGTGACAACACCTGAAACAACGGAATCTGCTATGCCCATGCAGCCCGAAACGCCCGCACCCGCATCACTTACAAAGCTAAACGGGCAGGACATTGCATATGAAGCGATGAGCCATCTGGGGCTTCCTTACGTAAGCGGAGGCAGAAGCTTTGATGCGGGTGTCGACTGCAGCAATTTTACTTCCCTTGTATATGAAAAGTTCGGCGTGAGCCTTTCCAGGGCGCCCGCCGGCCAGCTTGCGTCAGGCATTGAGATAAGTTTAAGTGACGCAAAGCCGGGAGACCTTGTGGTGTGTCTATACGGCCCCGAAAGCACATATGCGGGGCACTGCGGCATTATAATAGGTCAGGCTCCAAACGGGCAGATAATCACAGTGTCCGCCCATCCCGACATATCGGCGGGCATGAATGCATGTGTTGCCATTCACCAGATAAACGGATATTACGGG
>CADAQV010000171.1 GCA_902790095.1 uncultured Lachnospiraceae bacterium
ATCGCTGCGCATGACGAAAGCGTCAAGCGGGGCGACTGGGTTAGGTCAAAGACTTTCTGTTACTGGCTCAGACCTCTCACAGAGCTTGCCGGAAAGACTATCGGAATAGTCGGATACGGAAATATAGGAAGGCGTATGGCCGAGATAGCGTCGGCCTTTCACATGGATGTGCTGGTAAATACAGCTCATCCGGAAAAATATAAAGATGAAGCCGGAAGCAAAGTGAGCTTTGTCGGCCTTTCGGAGTTGTTTGAAAAATCCGATGTGATCTCGCTTCACTGCCCGATGACAAAAGATACGGAAAAGATCATCAGGCGCGAAAACATTGATCGCATGAAAGACGGAGTTATAATAGTAAATGTATCAAGAGGCGGTCTTGTGGATGAAGCGGATCTTGCCGATGCGCTGCGTTTGGGCAAGGTTTCGGCAGCCGCATGTGACGTTGTTTCATCAGAACCGATGAAAGCGGACAATCCGCTTCTTGGCGCGCCCAATATCCGTATAACGCCGCATATGGCATGGGCCAGCATCGAGGCCCGCACAAGGCTCATAGAAACGGTTGCGGGCAATCTTAAGGCGTTTTTGGACGGTGAAGAAAAAAATGTACTTAAATAGGCCATCGAAGTGTTTTTAATAAACGGGGGATCAAAGAATGCAGGAATTACTGGAACGAAAAAAAGGATTGCACAGAAAGGTGCTGATCGTTGATGACGAATTTATCGAAAGAGAAATGCTGAAAAACATGCTCGGCGATCTTTATGAGGTGAGCTTGGCGGAAAACGGCGCAAAGGCACTTGAGATGATGAAGACCGACAGGTCTCTTTCGCTTATCATTTTGGATCTGCATATGCCCGAAATGAACGGATATGAGCTTTTGGAGATTATCCGAGCCGATGCGGAGCTAAGGCGGATACCTGTTATCGTTTTGACGGCGGAAAAGGAGGCGGAGGTAAAAAGCCTTCAGCTAGGCGCTGCGGATTTTATCACAAAACCATATGATGTTCCCGATATTATCAGGGCAAGAGTAAGCCGTGCCATAGAGTTTGCCGAAGACAGCATAATCATCCATGAGACACAAAGAGATGTGCTGACAGGCCTTTTCAACAAGGAATTCTTTTTTGAATACGGTAAGAGGCTCGACGAGCAGAACCACAACATGCCGATGGATGCCATAGTCCTTGATATCAACCGTTTCCATATCGTAAACGAGCTTTACGGTCGTGAATACGGCGATATAGTCTTAAAGAGCATAGGGGACAGCATTCACGAGATAGTCCGCCGCACAGGAGGTCTTGCCTGCAGATCGGGCAGCAACAGCTTTGGAATATATATGCCCCATAACGAAGACCTTTCAAATGAACTTGAAAGCTATACGGCAAGTCTCGAAGATATGGTCGGGGACAAGAACATAAGCGTGCGTATCGGCGTATACTTAGATGACGGCAACGCAGCGGATATGGAATACCGCTTTGACTGTGCAAGACTTGCATGCCAAAAACTGCGAAACAGCTATAATACCTGCTTTGATTTTTATGATGCGGCACTGCACAACAAAGAACTCCACGCCGAGAAGCTGATAAATGATATGGACAGGGCTCTTGCCGAAAAGCAGTTCAAGGTATATTTCCAGCCGAAATACGATGTGACCGGTGATACACCCCGCCTTACAAGCGCCGAAGCTTTGGTCAGATGGGTGCACCCCGAATTCGGAATGGTAAGCCCCGGAGAGTTCATTTCCATTTTTGAAAACAACGGACTTATACACAAGCTTGACAGATATGTCTGGAACGAGGCGGCAAGTCAGGTAAAGCAGTGGAAGGACGAATACGGCAGAGTGATCCCCGTATCCGTAAATGTTTCAAGAGTCGACATTTTTGACCCGCAGCTCGGCGAGACCATTTCAGACATCGCAAAGAAGAACGGCCTTGAAGCAAAGGATCTGCTGCTCGAGATAACCGAGTCGGCATATACCGACAATGCGCAGCAGATAATCGACATGGTATCATCGCTTAGAAACAGAGGTTTCAAGATAGAAATGGACGATTTCGGATGCGGATATTCTTCCCTTAACATGCTCACATCGCTTCCGATAGATGCTTTAAAGCTTGACATGAAATTTGTAAGGAACATCGAAAAGAATCCCAAGGACCTACGTCTTGTGGAGATAATGATAGACATTGCAAGGCTTTTGGAAGTCCCGGTGATTGCAGAGGGCGTTGAGACCGCAGGGCAGATGGGACTGCTCAAAAAAGCCGGATGTGATATCATTCAGGGTTATTATTTCTCAAGACCTGTACCCGCAGATGAATTCAGACGTCTTATAGAGGCGTAAAGAACGAAGAGAGGTGCTTATATGCTGACAGTCGATAAATTAAGAGAATACGGTGCGAATGTTGACGAGGCTTTGCAGCGCTGTATGGGAAATGCTGATTTTTATATCATGCTTGTAAATAAATCGCTCGGTGACGAAAGGATCTCACTGCTTGAAGAACAGATCGGCAAAAAAGATCTTGAAGGCGCATTTGAGACAGCGCACGCGCTTAAGGGGATGTACACCAATCTTTCTCTCGATCCTCTTTCGGGGCCTGTATGTGAAATGACGGAGCTTTTAAGAAACAAAACGGATGCGGATTATTCGGCGCTTATTGCCGAAGCAAAAAAGCAATATGAAAGGTTAAAGAACCTTTGAAACGCTTAAAAACCATATTAAAAGTTGACATTGTTGCAATGAAACAGTATAATAAAGTCGTACGGCTATTTTTTGGTAATTTTTAGTACAATATAGCCGTACGGCTATTTTAATTTATAGAACTTTTATATATAGCCGTACGGCTATAGAAATAATTGCAGAGGTTATAGGATATGAGAGTATCAAATACGGCAGAGTTTGGAGCTGCCATAAGGAACAGAAGAAAGCAGCTTGGCATCACACAGGGCTATCTGGCCGAGGCATCGGGCTTTTCGGCAAGCTTTATTTCCGATCTCGAAAACGGAAAGGAAACAGCCGAACTTGGAAAAGCGTTCAGGCTCGCAAGTATACTTGGAATGAATATTGCGGTCACGGAGAGGGAATAAGATGTCAAGAACCATCAATATCAACGTAGAAAAAAACGGACGCCCGGTAAGGGTCGGCAATATTTGCGGTGACAGCACCGCCGAGGCAAGGTTTTCATATTTTGACGAATACCTTCAGAGCGAAGATGCAAGGCCGATATCAATAAGCCTGCCTCTTCAAAAAGACCCTTTCAGCGTTGCAAAGACCGGCAATTTTTTTGAAGGTCTTTTGCCGGAAGGCTTTTCAAGAAGAGCCGTTGCGGACTGGGTGAAGGCGGATGAAAACGATTATCTGACTATACTTGAAAAGCTTGGCCAGGAATTTTTGGGCGCCATTTTGATAGATGACGACGGGCAGGCTGAACGGGACATGGCATATGAGCCTCTTTCACGTGAGAGGGTAAAGCAACTTGCTGCGGAGGGAGCTACGCGTTCGACTGAGCTTTTGATGCAGACTCATCTGTCTCTTACGGGCGCAAGCGGAAAAGCCGGCCTTTATTACGACAGCGAAAATGACAAATGGTATCTGCCTAAAGGAAGGGCGGCATCGACACATATCGTAAAACAGAGCCATGTAAGGCTTGGACATATAGTCCTTAACGAACAGCTTTGCATGCAGACTGCAAAAAAACTTGGGATCGAGGTGCCCGAAAGCTTTGTGATCAACCTCGGAAACGGCATGGACAGCGATGTTTTGTTTGCCACAAAGAGATTTGACCGCTACATGGATTCGGGAGTTTTGATAGACGGACTTAAGTGCCCGGGCAGGCTTCATCAGGAGGATTTTTCGCAGGCACTTGGCATTTCGTCAAAGGACAAGTACGAAAGGCAGCCGAGCGGATACTTAAGGAAGATGTTCGAGCTTATAAGAAATTACTGCTCGGACCCGATAAGGGATCAGCAATAGCTTTGGGATATGATCGTTTTCTGCTTTTTGATCGGAAATACGGACTGCCATA
>CADAQV010000172.1 GCA_902790095.1 uncultured Lachnospiraceae bacterium
AATACGAGGATAAGTATATCATAACTGTATGACGTTTACAAGTGATTTTTGTTTTAGTTACTACAAAATGTAGTTTTTATAACTATATGCAGCCGCGCATGCGTTCTCTAAAACAAAAGTACGGGACCCACGGCTTTTTACAGCCTTGGATCCCGTACCTGTTTTTTTGGATTTTGAAAACATATTGCTATGGACGGTTACGATCATATTCCAGATAATATTTTACCGCTTCACCGACGAGATCTTTATTCTTGCCGCCGAGTGCAACGATAGCTTTTTCGCGGAACTCGATCATGGATCTTGACTTGTCCATAAATGCAGTCAGCTGGTCGATGTACTGATTAGGTATGATACCGTCTGTTTCCATGCGCTGCATGAAGCTTTTGCGGTAGCCCGCTCTCTGCTTTACGGTTGCCGAAGATCTTTTCTTTTTTCCTCCGTCCACATCAGCCACCGGACCCGAAAGGGCTTTCACCTGTTTTGCGGAAAGCCTTTGTCTCGGTTCGCTTTCGATTATAAGAGTCTCCTCCGCATCGATCGCCATAACCTCATCATCTTTCTGGGGCAGAGATTTTCTGAAGTTCTCATGAAGGCATTCGTAAATGCTTTCGTGAAAACCTATGAATATGCCATTGCTCAGCTCGTGAGCCATATCAATGGCCGATTCATATCCCCTGTCTGCAGATACGACGAAGATCTCCTTCTGGGATTCGATCGATAACTCAAAGCCCAGGTAGGTCGTGATCATGAAGTCGAGAGCGTTCATAGCTCTTTTCTTCAACAGATGTACTCTGATCTCCACACGGCGTTCTTCGTATACCTTCAGCAGGTCAACAAGGGCTGATCTTATGTTTTCATTAGAGCAAAACACAACGACCTTGTCCCCGTAGCCCAGTTCGGATATTCCGTAAAGTCCTCTGACTGCAGTATTCTCATAATCCAATAAGAATACTCTTTTCATGCTATCCTCCTTTCCTTTAAGTTTTGCTTAATCATTATACCACAAATCTTGGAAAAATTCCATACATTTTTTTAGGCTGTGAAGTGTCAGGCTGCATTCTCATGTTTGATTCCCATAAGATCCAACTTATTAAATTTTTATAATTTCTCTTTTTAATATATACTTTTTTTGATTTATATGCTACAATCAATTCTACAAAGGAAATACAAATACAATGAGGAGGTTAATATGATAAAGGAAAGGGACATCGACTACGCAGCCATCGGACTCAGACTTAAGCAGTTCCGCAAGGAAAAGGGAATCACACAGGATTCCATCGCACGCCAGCTGGGCGTAACAGTTGCTTACATAAGCAACGTAGAAAACAACAAAGTCAAGCTCAATTTAAGGGTTCTTTCGTATTATGCAGATCTCTTGGGGGTTTCAATAGATTACCTGCTCTATACGGACAAATCAAATGTCAACCCTCTTGACGCAGAGATCTTAAACATGCTTGAGTCTTTCTCCAACACGGAAAAAGAGCAGCTTATAAAGGTGCTCCATGTGTTAAAGGATTAATCACCTTTTACCAAAAACAAAAAGACCGGCCGGCGGCCGGTCTTTTTTATATCTGTCAATGAATCTCAAGGTTAAGTCAGTGAATACCGATCAGACCTCCGATATAATCTGCAATTTCACCGGTTGCCGAAGATATCGCGTCGAGATCGATCCCGTAAGCCTTAAGCCCTTCCTTCAAGCTTGCGATCATTTCCTGGCTGAAAAGGTCTGCGATCACCTTGCCTATCGCTTCCGCGTTCAGGTATTCATCTATAACTTTCTGAATCTCTTTGTTGTTATATAATGCATCTATGAACTGTGCTATTGCCTCATCGCTTAAGTATTCGTCAACGAGTTTGATCAGCTCTTCTTCTTTTACGAGTTCTCCTACGAGCCCGGCTATAGTCTCATCGCTTAAATACTTGTCGATGAGCTTATCTATCTCTTCTGTGTCTGCAAGAGAATCAATAAGATCTGCGATAGTCTCTTCGCCGGGTAATTTATCTATGAACTTTTTGAGTTCTTCATTCAGATTCTGAAGATCTTCATCATTTAAGAGTCCGCCTAAGAACCCGACTATCGCCTCATCGTCTAAGTACTCATCAATGAATTCTTTGATCTTTTCTTCATCTATGAACGAATTGATAAACTCTGCAAGTTTTTCTTCGTCAAGATTTTCTTCGATGTATTTCTTGAGATCTTCATCATTAAGGTATTCTTCTATAAGCTTCTTGACGTCTTCATTGTTCAAAAGCTCGGCAACAAAATCCTCAATTGCCTCTTCTGTCAAATACTCATCTACAAATTTCTCAAGTTCTTCTTCATCTATAAGTGAATTGACAAGATCTATGATAGCTTCTTTGTTAAGATATTCATCCAATGCATTCTTAAGCGCTTCCTCATCAACAAGCGCGTCTACAAACTTTGCTATTGTTTCTCCGTCAAGGTACTCATCGATAAACTTTTTGATCTCTTCCTCGTCTATGAAAGCATTGATAAGGTCTGTGATCTTTTCCTGGTCAAGGTTTGCTTCGATAAACTTTTTGATCTCTTCTTCGTTTATAAAAGTATTGATGATCTCTATGATCTTTTCTTCGTCAAGGTTTTCTTCGATGAACTTTTTGATCTCTTCAGTGTTAAAGATCTCATTCAGAGCATTCATGATCGCTTCAAGATCGATGAATTCACCTGTCTTCTCTGCAAGATAATCCTTAATGCTTATAAGTGCCGGAACGGTAACCACCACGTCCGTGTCTTCTACAGTGTAAAAATCCCATCCGGCTATCTGACCGATACCCGGCACTTCGATGGGCTCGGTGTCAAATACGATCTTTCTCTTAAGGCTGAGTTCTCCGCCGTCTGTAAGCCAGCCTGCAGCCAGATATCCGCTTTTGCCGGCAAACATACCACCGAATCTGTCCATGATATCATCAGCGACGCCAAAAAGCGGTACGACACTTCCCATCATGTACCCTTCAGCATATACGGAATCCTCATCTTCGAAATAGAACGACTTAGGATCGGGATTGTCTGTTTCTATGAAGAATAACGCATTAAGAGGTGTTGTAAGAGGAATGACCTTATATGTATATCCCTTATTCATTTCAAAACGCATGAACATAGCGGCTGCTTCGGCACGGGTAAGGTCTCCTAAAGGATTGAGGTCGCTTCCCTGACCTATAAGATTTCTCTTATATGCCCAGTCCATATATTCGCGCGCATATTTTGATACCTTCTTTGCATCCGGCTTTGTTTTGTAGCTTTCATCGGTAAGCGGTGCGAAGTCTGCGCAGATATAATCACAATAGCTCTTTAATATCTTGACAAAATCCTGTCTCTTTATGTTGTCGTTCGGGCCGAAATTGCCGTCGTTGTATCCGCCGACGATCCCTGCTTCCTTAGCCCATGCCACTGCTGCAGAATACCATTTATTCTTGGCAACATCGGGGAAAGGCTTCTTTTTTATCACAACTTCGGGCTCTCCGGCAAGTCTGTAGAGAACTGTAACGACCATGGCACGTGTAATTGCCTCGTTGGGGCCGAATGTGGTCTCATTAAGACCCGTCATCACGCCTTCTTCGTAGACAAACTTAACGTAATCATAATACCAGTTTGTTTTCTTTACATCCTTAAATGGCAATCCCGTACCGGCTGCGGCTGTTATGTTTGTAAAGCCTGTAAGACCGGCAAGAATGACCGCCAAAAAGAGTGCGACGATTCTTTTCAGGTTTTTATTCTTCATAAACCTATACCTCCTTATTATGAGATGTCTGCGGCAAAGCGCCGCAATAACTTGTACTCGTTATTATACAATTTTTTTCATCATAATTCAAGGAAAAATTTCTTCACAATTATATGCTTACGCAAAACAGGGGCTGTAAAAAAACAGCCCCTGTTATTGATGTAAGCATCTCTATGATCATTTGCACGCAGGACAGAGTTCGCTACCCTCACTTCGCGGCGAAAAGATTCGGACGGATGCTCCGGCGACGATAAATGCG
>CADAQV010000173.1 GCA_902790095.1 uncultured Lachnospiraceae bacterium
ATCAGTCTGTGCACGTCAACTATTGAAAACGCCGTATACCGAACGGTACGTACGGTGTTGTGAGAGGACGGCGGTTAGTCACCGCCTCCTACTCGATTTTTTATCTTGCCCCCGTATTTTATCATGTGGTTTTTTACTGCATCAAATGTTTTGTCACTTATATAATGTTCTATACGGCAGGCGTCTTCGGCTGCCGTTTTTTCATCTACGCCAAGTCTCATAAAAAGATCTGTGAGCACTGTATGTCTTTCGTAGATGCTTTGAGCCTTTGCAAGACCTTTTTCCGTTAACTTTACAAAACCATCATCATCTTTAATTACAAGGCCTTCATCTTTTAAAAGCCCCAAAGCTCTGCTGACGGATGGCTTGGAAAAGCCAAGCTGTTCGCCTATGTCTATGCCTCGTACCGCATTGGATTTTTGTGAAAGTACATATATCGTCTCCAGATACATTTCTCCGGATTCTTGTAAAGCCATGACAGTATACCCCCTCATGCATACGTTTGATAGTAATAATTTACCACAAAATGCATCGCTATACAATCTGATTTTCGCAGTAAGCACAGAAAAATAAAAAAAGTATAAAAAACACTTGACACGTTAGCTTATGCTAACTATAATACAGAAAAGTTAGCGGGTGCTAACTATTCTTTTGGCGAACGGTTAATTAAGGCTAATCTGCAGAAAGGCAGGAAGGAGAATATGATGCCACTTGCATACGCAGAGGCCGGACAGCCTCAGATAATAAAAAAGATAGGCGGGAATCCGGAAGTAAAAAAGCACATTGAAGACCTTGGATTTAATGTCGGAGGTGAAGTGAGCATAGTAAGTTCGCTCGGCGAAAACCTGATAGTAAAGGTAAAGGAAAGCCGCGTGGCTGTCAGCGATGAGCTGGCAAGAAAAATAATGGTCTGAAAAAGAGGAGGAGAAGAAGTGAAAACACTAAGGGATGTGAAGATCGGAGAGACCGTAACGGTCGTGAAGCTTCATGGCGAGGGTGCCGTAAAGCGCAGGATCATGGATATGGGCATTACAAAGAATACCGCTGTCTATGTACGCAAGGTTGCGCCTCTTGGCGATCCTATTGAGGTGACGGTAAGAAATTACGAGCTGTCACTCAGGAAAGCCGATGCCGAAATGATCGAAGTAAATTAATAAAGGGAGATATAAAAAGAAATGGGTATTCGTATTGCTCTGGCAGGAAATCCGAACAGCGGAAAGACCACACTGTTCAATGCACTTACCGGTTCAAACCAGTTTGTTGGTAACTGGCCCGGTGTAACGGTCGAAAAGAAGGAAGGAAAGCTTAAAAAGCATGATGATGTGACCATCACAGACCTTCCCGGAATCTATTCACTTTCTCCGTACACTCTTGAGGAAGTGGTAGCAAGAAATTATCTTATAGGCGAACGTCCCGACGCTATCTTAAACATAGTTGACGGTACGAACCTTGAAAGAAACCTTTATCTGACAACACAGCTCACTGAGCTTGGTATCCCGGTGGTTATTGCCATCAACATGATGGATGTCGTAAACAAAAACGGCGACCAGATAAAGATCGGAGAGCTTTCACGCCAGCTCGGATGCAAAGTGGTTGAGATATCCGCGCTTAAGGGTGACGGAATAAAGGAAGCTGCTGAAGAGGCAATTAAGGCAGCAAAGAGCGGAAAGACAGTTCCGCTTCATACCTTTGCGGGCCCTGTAGAGCACGCCATTGCACATATCGAAGAGGCAGTCGTTCATGAAATGCCCGAAGAGCAGCAGAGATGGTATGCCATCAAGGTTTTCGAGCGCGACGACAAGGTTCTTGAAAAGCTGAATATATCAGATGATGTCAAGGCTCATATCGAAAACGACATCAAGGCAGCCGAAAAGGAAATGGATGATGATGCCGAAAGCATCATTACAAACGAAAGATATATCTACATTGCAGAGGTAATAAAGTCCTGCTACAAAAAGAAAAACGCAGGCGGACTTACAGTATCAGACAAGATAGATAAGATCGTCACAAACCGTTTCCTCGGACTTCCCATATTTGCCCTTATCATGTTCCTTGTTTACTGGATCGCGATGGTAGGAGTAGGTGCCCCCGCAACAGACTGGGCAAACGACGGCCTTTTCGGTGACGGATATCATCTCTTCGGTATGGACGGCGGATATAACGACCTGGCCGAAAGATATGCTGATGCATCCGCTATAGTTGACGGATATGACGCTTACGTAGAAGAACACGGAAAAGCACCTTCCGGAGATTTCATATACACGGTGGAAGATGAAGAAACACTTGAGATCAGTGAAGAAACAGCTTCTCTTGAAGATTACGAGGAAGCAGTAAAGACACTTGAAGAGATCGGCGACGAGCCCGACCCCGCCGATTACGGAACATGGGTACCCGGTATTCCCGCGCTTATTGAGTCTCTGCTTGACAAGGCTAATCCCGCAGACTGGCTCAGAGGCCTTATCATGGACGGTATCGTTGCCGGCGTCGGCGCAGTACTCGGATTCGTTCCCCAGATGCTCGTTCTTTTCCTTATGCTTGCATTCCTTGAGGCATGCGGATATATGGCAAGAATCGCATTCGTGCTTGACCGTATCTTCAGAAAGTTCGGCCTTTCCGGAAAATCATTTATCCCCATGCTTGTAGGTGTGGGCTGCGGCGTTCCCGGTGTCATGGCGAGCCGTACTATTGAAAACGAGCGTGACCGCCGTATGACGATCATGACAACTACCTTTATCCCCTGCGGCGCTAAGATGCCTTTCATCGGAATGATCGCGGGTGCGATCTTCGGAAAGTCACCCTGGATATCAACTTCAGCTTACTTTATCGGAATGGCAGCAATCGTTATCTCCGGTATAATGCTTAAAAAAACAAAAATGTTCTCGGGCGATCCTGCTCCCTTTGTTATGGAGCTTCCCGCATACCATCTTCCCACTGTAGGAAACGTACTTCGTTCTATGTGGGAGAGAGGCTGGTCATTCATCAAGAAGGCCGGAACCATCATCCTCCTTTCAACAATAGTGATCTGGTTCCTCAGCTTCTTTGGCTTTACCGACGACGGCTTCAGAATGCTTTCCGAAGAAGAACTTGAGTTTTCCATCCTTGCCAAGATCGGTAATGGTATTGCTTGGATATTCGCGCCTCTTGGATGGGGCAACTGGCAGGCCGCTGTTGCATCTGTCACAGGTCTTGTCGCAAAGGAAAACATCGTCGGTACAATGGGTATCCTCTACGGAAGCGGAGAGCTTACCACATGGCAGGCACTTGCTCAGGCATTTACAAATATCACCGGCTTCTCATTCCTTGTATTCAACCTCCTTTGCGCACCCTGCTTTGCAGCCATCGGCGCAATCAAGAGAGAGATGAACAGCCACAAGTGGACATGGTTCGCTATACTTTACCAGTGCGGTTTCGCATATCTTGTAGCTCTCATGATCACACAGTTTGGCGGCGCATTTACAGGCGACTTAAACGTTGTTGGCCTTATATTTGCAATAGCCGCTCTTTGCGGTATCGTATACATGCTCTTCTTCAAGAAATACAAAGAGGCAGACAAACTTACGACTATCGCTTGATTGAAAGGATGACCTATTCATGCTTGAATGGATATCTGAAAACATCGGAACAATTTTCATCAGCCTGCTGCTTATCCTCATGGTGACCGGAATAATCCGCATACTAATAAAAGATAAAAAGCAGGGCAGATCCTCCTGTGGCGGCAACTGCGCACATTGCAAAATGTGCGCAGCCTGCCATAGTCGGCAACCGCGCAAAACAGGTACATAACATGATCAAAATAACAATTAAGATCGACGGAATGATGTGCTCCATGTGCGAGGCACATATCTGCGACGCGATCCGCAGGGCCTTTCCCTCTGCGAAAAAGGTTAAGGCATCGCGCAAAAAGAAAGAGGCTTCGTTTATTTCTGAGGAGCCTGTAGACAAAGAAGAGCTTGAAAAAGTTATAAGAAATACCGGGTATGATTTTATATCTGTA
>CADAQV010000174.1 GCA_902790095.1 uncultured Lachnospiraceae bacterium
TCACGATGCCGTCTGCAAATTTCGTCTCCGGAAGCCAGCCAAGCTCTGCATGGATCTTGCCGGAATAGACTGCATAACGATAGGCGGAAATGCCGAAAGCGAAACAGGTCTTCAAAAGCATGCATGGAACATGGTAAAGATCAGAAACAAATGGTACCATGTGGACCTCACATGGGACGACCCCGATCTTTCCACAGACCACGGCGCATGGAGCCACGTATATCTGTTTGCGGATGACGAGTTCATGTCCGAAAACCATGAATGGGACACTATCGTTCAGGGGCTGCACGGTATAAAGAGCATTCCCAAGGCATACGATGCTTCGATGCATTTCCTTAAAAAAGCCGGCAACTGGACCTACGACCAGCAGGGTCTCATCAATTCATTCATGAATGCATATAACGCCGGCCATGCGGATATGGAAATTGCCTGCGAAGGTTATGCTTCAAGCATAGACTTTATTAGAAATTACTGTTCATGCACCTATATCAGGCAGCAGGTGGGCAATGTCTGTGTATATTACATAATGCTTAAATAAAAAGGGGGCCGAAGGATCGCCTTCGGCCCGGTCATTTAAATTCTTTATTATCTCTTGTAAAAATCTGTTATCCGATCGATCCTGGATCCCATGTTACAAAGCAGAGCATCTGCAATCGTGATCGCCGCCATGGCCTCGACAACGGGCACGGCTCTTGGAACTATTACGGTGTCATGCCTTCCTTTTATCTGTATGGTCGTGTTTTCGGCATTCATTGTTACGGTCTGTTGTTCTTTGGCTATCGAAGGAGTGGGCTTTACGGCCACCCTGAAAACTATCTCACACCCCGTTGACATTCCGCCGAGTATCCCGCCTGCGTGATTTGTCGTTGTAACTATCTTCCCGTCATTTAAATCAAAAGGATCGTTGTTTTCGGACCCTCTTGACATGGCTGCTGCAAATCCGTCACCTATCTCGATACCTTTTACGGCGCCTATAGATACCATGGCACCTGCAAGCCTTGCGTCAAGCTTATCAAATACAGGGTCTCCTATGCCGGCAGGAACGCCGTTTATGCGGCATTCGATCACGCCGCCGGCAGAATCCATATCTGCTTTCAAAGCAGAGACAAAGGAATCGGCTTTGGCTGCGGCAATAGGGTCCGCAAAGCGATAGGGGTTTTCATATATAACGGATGCATCAAAGCTTTCTGCCCTTATGGGGCCGATGCTTAAGGTATATGCGGTAAGTTCTATACCGAGACTTTTAAGGATCTTTTTTGCAACGGCTCCGGCTGCGACCCTTGCAAGAGTCTCTCTTCCCGAAGAACGTCCGCCGCCCCTGTGGTCGCGCATTCCGAACTTTGCGTCAAACCCGTAATCCGCATGTCCCGGTCTGTAGACGTCCTTAAGAGCCGAATAATCGGAAGAATGAGCATCCTCATTGTATACGACAAGCGCTATCGGCGTGCCGAGTGTCTTCCCTTCAAAAACGCCCGATAATATCTGCACTTTGTCGGCTTCATTTCTTTTGGTGGCTGCGGCGCCTACACCCGGCCTTCTTTTATCCAGTTCGATCTGAATGTCTTCTTCGCAAAGCTCAAGGCCGGCGGGGCATCCGTCTATTACGACGCCAAGGGCCGGACCGTGCGATTCTCCGAATGTTGATATGGTAAATAGTTTTCCGTAAATTGAACCTGACATGTCGATCCTCTCAATATAAGAACATAAAAATCATTAATGAAAAAAAGAGCGCAAGGATGATGATAAGACATATGACTGTAAAAATACTGTCTTTGATCCTGAAACTATCCTGCTCTTTTAAAGTAATATGTTCGGACATTTCTTTGCTCCCTGCTTTTATTATTTCCATGGAAGACAGTATATATTAAACTCAAAGAAAGGACAAGTTTTTTATGAAAAAAAGAAAAGTATTTCTGATAAATATGGAACGAGGCATCCTTACGGACTCGGTATACGAAAGGCTTTGCGAAATCGCAACGCCCCTCCTGCCGGTAGAGGTGGATGATCCCTATGAGGGCCTGTATGTGCTTTTGGTAAACTCCGATAAGGACAGAATAGAAAAAATGTCGGAACTTTGCGAGAGCTTCTGGGGCTTTTATCTTGACGCAAGGCTCATACGTAAAAATACGTTTATGTGCGGTACCGAATATGTCCTTGTGACGGATCAGGGGCTTCCCGTAATGGAGGACTATGTGGCTCTTTTTGACGAAAAACGCTTAAAGAAGCTTATAAAAAAACTGGACATGCTCTCACAGGCCGGTCTTACCGCAAAACAGCACTAGCTTACTTTTTCTTTTCTATTGATTTTGTTGTTTCTTTATGGTATTATGTCTCAGTGTGTGCAAAGATATGTATTATTTAGCGCATACAGCATGTTTTTATACCGATAAAGGAGATCAAAATGACTGATGTTTATGTAAGTCCCTTGTCAGAACGCTATGCAAGCAAGGAGATGCAGTACATTTTTTCGCAGGACAAGAAGTTCCGCACATGGAGAAGGCTGTGGATCGCTCTTGCTGAAGCAGAGCACGAGCTTGGGCTCAATGTTTCACAAGAACAGATAGATGAGCTTAAGGCACATGCCGATGACATCAACTATGATGTAGCAAAGGAACAGGAAAAAAAGGTAAGACATGATGTTATGAGCCATGTCTATGCTTACGGTGTGCAGTGCCCCAAGGCAAAAGGTATCATTCACCTCGGTGCCACATCATGCTACGTAGGCGACAACACCGACATCATCATAATGACGGAAGGCCTCGAGCTTATCCGCAAAAAGCTCCTTAATGTTATAAACAAGCTTGCGGAGTTTGCAGACAAATACAAGGATCAGCCTACTTTGGCATTTACGCACTTCCAGCCGGCTCAGCCCACGACCGTAGGTAAAAGAGCGACTCTCTGGCTCTGGGATCTTAAGATGGATTACGATGACATCTGCTATGTCATCTCCACAATGAAGCTCCTCGGCTCAAAGGGAACCACCGGAACACAGGCAAGCTTCATGGAACTTTTCCACGGCGACACAGACAAGATCAAGGCTCTCGAGGCAAAGATCGCTTCAAAGATGGGCTTTGACGGTGTATATCCCGTTTCGGGACAGACCTATTCGCGCAAGGTGGATTCAAGAGTGTTAAACGCACTTTCATCTATAGCTCTTTCCGCACATAAGTTCTCAAACGACATCAGACTTTTGCAGCACTTAAAAGAAGTGGAAGAGCCCTTTGAAAAGAATCAGATTGGTTCTTCAGCCATGGCTTACAAGCGTAATCCCATGCGCTCCGAAAGAATAGCTTCTTTGTCCAGATACATTATCTGCGATGCGCTTAATCCCGCCATCACATCCGCAACTCAGTGGTTTGAAAGAACCCTGGACGATTCCGCCAACAAACGTATTTCCGTTGCGGAAGGCTTCCTTGCCCTCGACGGAGTACTTGATATCTGCGTGAATGTAGCGGATGGTTTAGTGGTAAATGATAAAGTAATTTACAAGCACATTATGAGCGAGCTTCCTTTCATGATAACTGAGAATGTTATGATGGATGCGGTTAAGGCAGGCGGAAACCGTCAGGAGCTTCATGAAAAGATAAGACAGCTCTCAATGGAAGCAGGAAGAACGGTCAAGGAAGAGGGCAAGGATAACAACCTTCTTGAACTCATCGCTGCCGATAGTGACTTTAACTTAAGCCTTGACGAGCTTAAGGAATCAATGGATCCTTCAAAGTATACCGGAAGGAGCTCTTATCAGGTAGACAAGTTTATAAAGGAAGTTGTTTCACCTATCCTTAATGAAAACAAGGACGTTTTAGGAATGTCCGCACAGATCAATGTTTAAAAGTTTGATATGATTCTGCCCAAGTTTATAAGGAAAAACGATATATCTGAGACAGCCAAGGCAAACAAGCTCTCGCTTCTTTGCTACTTTATAAGCTGTCTCATCATATCAGTGATGGGGATCCAGTATTTCTGGGATAATCCGGAT
>CADAQV010000175.1 GCA_902790095.1 uncultured Lachnospiraceae bacterium
CAGGGGAATATCTGACATTTGTAGATTCGGACGATTATGTCCTCCCGGATTTTTGCGAGAAAAGATTACAGTATTTCACCGGTGATATTTCGATGGTGTTGACAGGACTTATCAAAGTTGACACAGAGGGCAAAGAACTGTCCCGCAGGCCAAAGAACATCTCTGAACGTGAAATGGATTCGGACGAACTGTATAAACTGTTACTGTGTGGGACAATTAAAGGATTTTTGCCCGGGGTAATGGTAAAGAAAACAGTTGTAGGGGATATGCGGTTGGATGAGTCATTAAGATTTATGGAGGATTGGGGGTTTATCCTTCGGCTTTGCTTCAACAATCGTTTTAGAATCAGGTTAGTCGATTACTATGGCTATTTTTATGTCAATCATGAGGAAAGTCTGGTTCATAAAAGAACTCAAAGGATTCCCAATTACGAGTATCTTGACAGTAGCCTGCTTGATACCTTGCCGGATTCGGATCAATTAAGGTACCGTAAAATAAAGAATTACATTACCGAGCTTGTGATCTTTTCCGAGAGCGGGTCGAAAGACAAGTCTGTGATCCGCAGAAATATCTCGTATATCAAAAAGAATTACAAGACAGTCAGGCCGCTTATGAAAAAAAACGAAAAGACCAGGGCAAGACTGTTAAAGATAGGGTATCCGGTTTTTGACCTGACCGAAAAAGTACTCAGAAAAACCAGAAAAAAAGGGGATAAGGGCAATGAAGCCGATTAAGGTTTTACAGATCATTGTTGGCGGAAAAAATTTTAACGGTGTAGCCGGCTTTCTTTATCAGTTTTACAAAAACATCGACCACGAAAAAGTGCATTTTGATTTTCTTTTTATCAGGGAAAATGCCATGGCTTCATGCGCGGATGACCCCGTGTTTGCCGATTCAAAGTTTTATGTATTGAATGCCGTAAAAAAGAATAAAAAGACCGATCATATGAAAATGATCAAAGGAATAGACACCGTCCTTAAAAAGAAACACTATGACGCCGTACATATCAACACTTTAAGCGTCGGCGCAAATGTGCCCATTATAAGAGTCTGCAAAAAGAATAATATATCAAAGATCATATCGCATTCGCATAATGAGTACAGCACCAAAATAAGTAAGGTCAAGCTGCTTAGCCATAAGGTTTTTCAGCCGTATATCACTAAAAATGCGGACCTTCTTTTTGCCTGCTCCGAAAAAGCGGGTGAGTGCCTGTTTGGCAAAAAAGGCGTAAGATCCGAAAAATATCATCAGATCAATAATGCGGTCGATCCGGAAGTGTTCTATTATTCAGCCGAAAAACGATCAGAGCTCAGAAAGCAAATGAATATTCCGGATGGCAAAGTTATCATCGGCCAGATAGGAAGGCTGTCGGCTCAAAAGAACCAAAGCTTTTCTCTTAAAGTATATGCTGAGTTTTTTAAGGTACATCCCGACTCGGAATTTTGGATAATAGGCGGAGGCCCTGATGAGCAAAAGATCAGACAGCAGATCGGTGAGCTTTCACTGGATCCAAATGTAAAGATACTTGGCCAAAGAAATGACATCAATGATCTTATGAATGTTATGGATGTCCTGTTATTCCCTTCATTATGGGAAGGCTTTGGCACAGTTACCATGGAAGCTCAGGCTACGGGACTGCCCGTTCTGGCTTCGACTAATGTGCCTGCCGAGGCTGCCGCAACAGACCTCGTATCCTTTTTGAGCCTTGATGAGCCTGCATATGCCTGGGCCGAAAAACTGGCCGAACTATCCGGCCGGCCGGATAGAAAAAGTATGCACGACGAGCTTGGCGAAAAAGGTTTTACAATTAAGCAAGCAGCTATAAAACTGGAAGAATTATATGGAGCCGGCAATGAATAGATCTATTGAGTTTTTAAACGCTGTTGACGGTGTTTGGAAGAAAGAGATGCCTCTTAAGGTGATCGAAAGGGCAAGGCAAAGCCTTCTCGACTACCTCGCCGTGACATGCGCCGGCACAGCGTTTCAAAAAGAAAAGCTGGATAAATACTTTGCTTTTGCTCAGCCTGAGGAAGGAAAGTTCCGTGCAATAGGAACAGGAAAAGACCTGGCTTTAAAAGAAGCTGTCTTTTTAAACGGCCTTAACGGCCATGCCCTCGACTTTGATGACGGGACAAACAGCGGTATCATCCACTTAGGTTCGCCCATTTTCAGCCTGCTTCTCCCCTTAGCCCAGCGTCACGGCAAGACAGTAGAAGAAGTATTAAAGGCCGCAATAGTAGGTTACGAGGCCTCATATACTATGGCAGTTTCCATCCAGCCCGGCCACAAGGCCATGGGCTATCACGCTACCGGAACTTGCGGAACGCTTGGGGCAACCATAGCGGCTTCATATATGCTTGGATTTACGGAAGAAGAGCGCTTTCAGGCATTTGCTTGCTGCTGCGTTGCGGCAAGCGGAATGCTTAAAGTGCTTGATGACGGCAGCGAGCTTAAGCCCTATAACGTTGCCAAGACCTCGCTTTTATCACTCACTGCCCTGCAGCTTGCCAAAGCAGGCTTTAAAGGCCACGCAGACCCCCTTGGCGGAAGAGGTTTCCTTAAGATGATGACAGGCAAAGAGGATGTAGAATTAAAGCCGGTCATGCTTAACGGAACATATGCCATTATGAAGAGCTATACCAAGCCCTATGCATCCTGCAGATATACCCATCCGGCTGTGGAGGCGGCTATACGCCTAAGGGATAAAGTAAAGCCCTGCGATGTAGAAGAGATAGAAGTACGCACCTACGACCTTGCCGTATCAGGGCATGATCACACAGATATTCCGGGAAGCTACAGCGCGAAGATGAGTATCCCATATTCTACTGCAGCAGGCCTTATATATGGAAAAGCGGGTCTTGCGGAATTTGCCGAAAAAACAGTCAGGGATGATGAGATACTTGACCTTACAAAGAAGGTAAAAGTATTTGCCGATAAGGATCTCAGTGCAGTCTTCCCGGGTGTTCAGGCAGCGGTAGTGACCATCAAGACAAAGGAAGGTTCCTTTACCGAGCGCGTGGATTTTCCCAAGGGAGAACCTGAAAATCCTCTTACAGATGCGGAATTTAAAAGCAGATATGATGATCTGATGTGCTATGCCGGAGTGGAAAGCGCTGTCAGTGAGAAAGTATTTGAAAACGTCTGCAAAAAAGATTCAAAGGCAGAAGATATCGTCAGCGGATTATAAAGAGAGAACGATCATGGACAAAAAAAATGTAAGTCTTATCCTTGGCACCATGACCTTTGGGGAATCAGTCTTTTCTCCTCAGGTAGGTGAATTTATAAATGCCTTCCTTAGCGAAGGTTATACAGAGCTCGACACCGCCTACGTATATAACGACGGGACCTGTGAAAAGCTCCTTGGCGAAGTGCTGCCCACGCTTGACTGCCCCTATAAGGTGGCAACAAAGGTGAACCCCCGCATAACAGGGAAACTTGATGGGGCGGCCGCATATATGCAGCTTAACGAATCACTCACGCGGCTGAAATTAAAAAGCGTAGACACAGTATTCCTTCATTTCCCCGACCCCGCAACCCCCGTAGAAAGCGTGCTTTCCGCCATGGCAGACATGCACGATCAGGGAAAATTTAAAGAGCTTGGCCTTTCAAACTTCCCCGCATGGATGGTAGCGGACGTATATCATATTTGCGATAAGCATGGTTGGGTCCTGCCTACAGTGTATGAAGGCATATATAACCCGCTTACCAGAAAGGCCGAAACAGAATTAAACGCCTGCCTTGACGCTTTTAATATGCGCTTTTCCGCATACAATCCCATATGCGGCGGCCTCTTATCGGGCAGATATACTAAGTTCGAAGATGCCCCCACGGACGGCCGTTTTACGCATAGGCCCAATTATCAGGGAAGATACTGGAAAAAGAGCTTTTTTGAGGGCGTCGACATAATTAAAAAAGCGGCCGAAGGTAGCGGTATCAGCAGCATAGAGGCGACCTACAGGTGGCTTGCAAATCATTC
>CADAQV010000176.1 GCA_902790095.1 uncultured Lachnospiraceae bacterium
CCGGCACGACGGCCAAATATCAGAAAACCGGAGGGTTTCTAAAGCCTGAAGGGGCTTTGATACCACCTCCATAGGACGCGGTTCAGCACCGCATGGGGGTGGAGGTTCATAAGACCAAGCATGTTATCTACCCCCTGTCATCATTAATATAAGATCGTCTATATTGCCGTTTTCAATAACAAGATCCGGATAGTTTTCCGCATAAAACTGCTTTTCATTTGTAAAGCACACATAGGCGAAGGGCTCTTTTTTGACACTGAGAATATAGCTTTTGTCGAGCCTTGCGTATGTATCTTCATCTGTTTTCAGAATGGCGTAATTACTAAGTATTGTATCGGTGTCTTCGTGGAGAACGATTTTTCCGTCATGAATAAGGTAGATGTCATCGCACAGGCTCTCCAGATCTGAAGATATGTGAGAAGTGATCAGAATAGAGCGCCTGTCATTATCAGCAAGATACTGCCGGAGCAGATCGAGAATATCGTTTCTTGCCTCTACATCAAGCCCGGCTGTGGGTTCATCCATAATGAGCAGTTCTGCCTTGTGGCTGATCGCGGCGAGTACACGCAGCTTTGCGCGCATACCGGTAGAGAAATCCTTGATCCGCTTGTCTAATGCAAGCCCCTGCGCATCACAGCTGTTTCTGAAAAACTTCTCATCAAATGCCGGATACATTTTTCTCAGAATGCAGATCACGTCCTCCACATTCAGATAGGAGCTGAAGCCGGAGTCGGACAGGGCAACACCGATCGAAGCTTTCTCCGTTACAGTGAGGTTGGAGGACTCGCTGCCGTTTATGGTAACGTGTCCTTTGTCGGGGTTTATGAGACCGAGTATTGCTTTGATCAGGGTGCTCTTGCCGGCTCCGTTTTTTCCGACGATGCCTGTAACGGTCCCGCCCGGTATCTCCAAAGAAACATCCAGGCGGAAATCACCGTAGTTTTTTACAAGATTATCATCTTTGATCATCAGTAGTCCTCCAATAAGATCTTTAGGATCTCAAGAATATCGTCTTTGGTAAAGCCGACCGCACTCGCCTTTTGAACGGCAGAAGCGAAGGCGTCTTCCACAGTCTTCTTTCGCGCTTCCAGGGCAAGCTGCCTGTCGGTCGCAGCCACGTAGGTACCTTTCCCGTGAACAGTAATGACAAAGCCTTCTTCCTCCAGCCGGTCATAGGCTTTTTTTACTGTCAGGGCACTTATTCTCAGTTCTGCTGAAAGTGCTCTGACAGACGGCAGGACTTCATTTTCCGCGAGAGGGCCGCTTATGATCTCGTTTTTGATCTGATCCATGAGCTGTTCGTAAATAGGCGTCATTGAATTATTGTTTATAATGATATGCATATCCTTGACCTCCATAAACAGTATATAACAGTATATAACTGTTGTCAACTGTTATATACTGTTTGCGTTGAAATTGAGACGGGGTATTTGATACAATAAAAATAGAACGATATTCTATTTTGCCCGAAAGGAGTGTTCTGTATGAGGGGAAGAATCTATTATTTTACCGGTACAGGAAACAGTATGCGTGCTGCCCGTGTGATCTCAGGACGACTGAAAGATACAGAAATTGTATCCATGAGGTCAGATCCTAAGGACTATCCGGCGACGGATTGTGATATTGTAGGGTTTATTTATCCGGTATATCATTGGACCATGCCCGCTCCGGCAGCGGCGTTTGTAGAAGGGCTCGATATCAATCCCGATGCATATGTATTTGTAATTGCAATGCCCAGTTTTATATGCGGATTTGCGTGTGAAAGGCTGGCAGAGATTTTGAAAAAGAAAAATGTCAGCATTGATTACGGTAATGTAGTATACAGTGTAGCAAATTATGCGATAGTATATCCGCCATTTCCTCCGGCCAAACTCCGTGTGCCAAAGACCGAGAAGAAACTCAAAAGAATTGCTAATGAAATTGCGCGCCTGGAGAAAAAGGAGTATCCCCGTGAGAGCAAATTCATAAAGCGAAGGAGAGAGCGGGTTATGAATCCGTATCTTGAATTACAGAAGTATGCAGACAATCCCTTTACCATAAGTGAAGAATGCATATCCTGTGGTCTGTGCAGCAGAGTCTGCCCATGTAAAAATATAGAACTTGTGGATGGAACACCGACTTTTTTGCATCACTGCGCAAACTGTATGGCATGCGTTGTAAGCTGTCCCAAGCGTGCGATCGGATATGAAATAACCAAAGGCGACAGGAAACTTTTGGAGGCATCAAATTCAAAGACTTTTCTGGTCAAGGTAATGGGACTTCCGAGAAAGCGTAAACTATATATGAATCCGTATATCACGGCAAAAGATCTGATAAAGGATAATGAATAATGGCAAAAAGAGGCGAAACGAGAGAAATCATTATAAATGCTGCCACGAAAGTATTCTTTAAGTACGGTTTTGAAAGAACATCGGTAAAGATGATACTCGAAGAAGCCGGTGTTGTAACCGGCAGTTTTTATCATTTCTTTCCTTCCAAGGAGGATCTTTTTGAAGCGGTAATAGAAAAATACCTGCAAGGATATTCACAAAGAATAGGAGATATACTTAGTGACGAATCGCTCAGTATGGAGCAGATTGTTGATAAAGTCCTGGAAGAACTCGACCGTACATCAAAGGAATATTATCTGAAACTGCAAGGAGATAAACTTCATTGGACGGTACAGGCATCTTTGCATGTGATCACAATTGAGGCGTTGGTGGAACCATTGGCGCAGGCTCTTGGCAGATTGAGGAGACGCGGGGAGATAGAGAGCTATTTGAGAGCTGACGATACAACTTTGGCGAGAATTCTCATCAAAGGGATGGAGGCTGTTATTCACGACGGAAATGCTGCGGGCATAGAATGCTTTGATCCTGAAGGCCTGCGGGAAAGACTGATGGAATTTTGTGAAAGAATTATTGTGATCAAATAATCAGAGGAGATATTGTGATGAAAATGGAGACGGAAAGACTGGTCATCCGATCAATTCAAAAGGGTGACGAAAAAGCATTAGCGGATATGGCAAAGGACGGAAGTCTTTGCAGTACAGGAATAGTATCATGGATACATCCGAGAAGTCTGTGATTAAAGGGAAACATATCGCTATAACAGGGAGTCTCCTGTTTTACAGGGTAAAGGTGCCTGTCACCATAAAAAATCCATAAATGAGTTTACTGATTTTTAATGGTGTCAGGCACCAAGGTCCGCAGTATCCAGCGTGGACTGAAAAAACTGGATGAAGTTCGTCTCGAAAAAGCAGAAAAAATGCTTTCTGTGATGTTTGATGACATTTTTGAGAACGGGGAGGAAGACGATGATGGCATCTAAGAAGCCAGATTTTAAGAAAGCCAATATTTTGGCAAATGAAATTCTGGTTGCTTCAAGTACATTGGTTTCATTCCCGGTTAACACAAAGAAAATTGTAAAGGAATGGTCCGACATTAGAGTTCTTTCCTTCAAATGTGCTCATGACTACGGGATCGATATAGAGGCATTTGGTAGTGAGGCAGATGAAATTAGAGTACATGTGTGGTCAAATTATAAAAAGAAAGGCAGAAAACGATGAATATTGTTGATAAGCTGATAGAATACAGAAATAAACGTAACGCTGATATCTTTGGCGCTATTGAATCCGACAATCTTATTGTAATAGTTACGGAGTTGCTATCATGGTTAAAACTTGAAAGAAAACGTGAGCTTTGGATTGAGCAAGGCAGAAAGACAAGCCTTAAGCCGCTAAAACTTAACATGAATTATCCATGGTGCAATGATCTGGTTAATATATTACAAGCGGACAACTCCTTGGCGGAGGTGTTCTGTGTTGAAGGGAAATCTTTGACATTTAAAGATAGTGTTGCATCCGAATATATTCATGAAGCGCGTCTCAAGGCATATGATAATTATAATCCGGAAATGATTATAAATTGAGTATTATCTATTATAGTATTGAGAAAAGAAG
>CADAQV010000177.1 GCA_902790095.1 uncultured Lachnospiraceae bacterium
TTGATCTCATCTTTTACCGAGTATTCAGCCGCATTGTCGAGCTTGAGCTCTCTGACATATCTCTTGTATGAAATGCCTGCCTTGTCAAAATGACCTTTCATGGGCTTGTTGACAAGCTTTTCCCTCTTATCAACAAAACCTACCTGTACTGCTGAGTATCCGTCGTTTTCAACGGTCTTTACCTGTGTTACTACGCAGGGACCAGCCTGAAGTACAGTTACGGGAACGAGCACGCCATTCTCATCGAAGATCTGTGTCATTCCAACCTTTGTTGCCAAAATTGCCTTCTTCATGTTTTTTCCTCCTGTTTTTTCTACAGCGGATTACCGGATGTACATGAATCCATTCGGTAATCATCCTAGCCGGCATGCGAAATGCGTCTGCTGAATCGGCCGTGGGCCAAACGCCTCCCCGCAAACCTCCTGCAGGATCTTTTCCGGCCTGCCTTATTTAAGGCGCCGGCAAGATGAAGTGAGATTTTTATTTATTCTTCATCTTGATATCAATGTAAACACCTGCGGGCATTTCCAGTTTTGTAAGAGCCTCAACTGTCTTTGCGCTCGGTGAAATGATATCGATAAGTCTCTTGTGTGTCCTCTGCTCGAACTGCTCTCTTGAGTCCTTGTACTTGTGGACAGCTCTGATGATTGTTACAACTTCCTTTTTAGTAGGAAGCGGAATAGGTCCTGAAACCTGTGTTCCGATCTTCTTTGCAGCATCTACTATCTTTGCTGCTGACTGATCAACCAGTTTGTGATCATACGCTTTGAGTGTTATCCTCATTACTTGACTTGCCATAAAAAAAGTCGCCTCCTTCGCACTTTTGAAATTCAAGTACGACAAGTTGGTGACTGTACACATACCCGTGTGTATCGCATTTACCTTCAGCGCAAATAAAGGCGAAACACCCGTCATTTCTGCAATTTGCAGATGATTATCGGTACAGTGACTTGTCGTCAGGGTTACCGGATCTTATGAATGGCATTTATAAGATCCTCTTGACATTCGCTCCACGGAAAAACCTGCTTATTTAAGCAGCAACCTCACGCTTCACAGCTATCATGCCACAGCTCGACCAATATACTACAGTTTTCTGCAAATTACAATCGGAGCTTTTGTATTTTTTTTAGTACAATTTCGCCCACCGCCTGTTTTTTCCTCTGCGCAGGGGTGAAATTGCCAAAAACATGCTCTTGTCTTTTACAACTTCTTCTTATATAATGTATTTTTGTTAATGTCAATAAGAATTTATGAGGAGATTTTTATGTGGACAGCCGATAAATGGAAGGATTACCGCATACTTGATACGAGCCGCGGCGAAAAACTTGAATGCTGGGGCAAATATAAGCTCATCCGTCCGGACCCGCAGGTCATCTGGGATACGGAAAGAAAAGATCAGGGCTGGAAAAAGCCGAACGCACATTACCACAGGTCCGATAAGGGCGGCGGTGAATGGGAATTCTTCGATCTGCCAAAGGTATGGAATATCACATATGAGCCTCTTGATCTGACATTCGGTCTAAAGCCATTTAATTTCAAACACACCGGGCTTTTCCCCGAACAGGCCGTAAACTGGGACTGGTTTTCTTCTATTATAAAGGAAGAGAAAAGAAAGAACCCTGCGCGGGAGATAAAGGTCTTAAACCTTTTCGCATACACCGGCGGGGCAACCCTGGCTGCAGCAAGAGCGGGCGCAAAGGTCACGCATGTCGATGCCTCTAAGGGCATGGTCGGCTGGGCAAAGGAAAACGCCCAGCTTTCGGGGCTTGACAGCGCACCTATAAGATGGCTGGTGGATGACTGCATGAAATTTGTGGAACGCGAAATAAGGCGCGGCAACAAATATGACGGCATAATCATGGACCCGCCCTCATACGGCAGGGGCCCGGGCGGAGAGGTCTGGAAACTTGAAGACGCGCTCCACCCTTTGGTCAGGGCATGTGCAAAGATACTTGCGGATGATGCGCTTTTCTTCCTTATAAATTCATATACCACGGGTTTTGCTCCCGGAGTGCTGACATATATGTTAAATATTGAGATAGCAAAAAAATTCGGCGGGCATGTGGAATCCGATGAGATCGGCCTGCCTGTAGGCAGCGGCCTTGTACTGCCTTGCGGAAGCTCCGGCAGATGGAGCAAATAATAATAGGAAAAAAGGAACTTAGATGGGAAATTTTCACGTAGAATTAAAGAAAATCGTAGACGACAGCTATAATATCGAGACGGGATGCGATCTTTGGGACATGCTTAAAGCAGATCTTAAAAACGGCATACTCGGGAAGTCCAAAAAGATCGCTCTGATCACCGATTCCACCGTCATGGAGCTTTACGGCAAATGCGCGGAAGAAGCAATAAAAAAAGCAGGGCTTGACGTAAATACCTATGTCTTTCCCGCGGGTGAAAAGAGCAAGACAAGAGCCACCAAGGAAATGCTTGAAGACGCCATGCTTGCAGACGGCTTTAAGCGCGACTGCGGCGTTGTTGCCCTTGGCGGCGGTGTTGTGACAGACCTTGCGGGATTTCTTGCCGGAACATATTGCAGGGGCGTTCCTTATATCAGCTATGCCACCACAGTACTTGCGGCAGCGGATGCGGCGGTAGGCGGAAAGACCGCAGTGGATACGCCTCTTGCCACAAACCTTATCGGGCTTTTTTATCAGCCGAAAAAGGTATATATAGATGTTGCGACATGGAAGACTCTTCCCGCAAGGCAGGTCTCATCGGGCCTTGCAGAGACAATAAAGCACGGATGCCTTGGCGACAAGGAACTGTTTGAATACCTTGAAGCAAACATGGAAAAGATAAGGGCTTTGGATCCCGATGCCTGCAAATACATTTCGGAGGCAAACGTAAAAGTCAAATACAATGTCGTGATGAATGACGAGCGCGAAGAAAGCGGCTATCGCGAGGTGTTAAACTTAGGCCACACTGTCGGCCGCGCAGCGGAGACGCTTTCAAACTACACACTTACACACGGCGAAGCAGTATCCATAGGGCTTATGGCGCAGGCATACCTGGCCGAAAAAATGGGCTTTATGAACAATACGGAAATAAAGCGCCTTGAAGACCTGCTTCTTGGAGCCGGGCTTCCCGTTCGACTTCCAGGCAGCATAAGCAGGGATGAGCTTCTTGAAAAACTCTACACCGACAAAAAGGTTCGAAGCGGCGATCTTAGATTCGTGCTTCAAAAAGGTATCGGAAACGTCGCGACCTTTGAAGGCGGAAGCTATGCGCTTAAGGTTTCAAAACAGCAGGCCGCCGAAATACTAAAACTCATCTAAAAGGATAACCAACATCATGCTTCATTATTTTATAGTATTTTTCATTTCCATGGTACCTCTTATAGAACTTAGAGGCGCCATCCCCTACGCTGTCGGCTTTGGCCTTAACATGTATGCATCATATGCCATCGCCATAATAGGAAACATGCTTCCGGTGCCTGTTATCTTCTTTTTTGCAAGAAAGGTACTGGAATGGGGCGTTAAGATCACAAACCCGAACAAGATCGCACAGGGCTTTTCAAAATTCTGCCGGTTCTGCACCGAGAAAGGCCACAAGGGCGGCGAAAAGCTCAAAGCAAAGGCCGGAAGGGGGCTTTACTTTGCTCTTTTCCTTTTTGTCGGGATCCCGCTTCCGGGAACAGGCGCCTGGACAGGCACGCTTGCCGCAAGCTTTCTTGACATGGACTTTAAAAAAAGCTGCGCCGCAGCTATGTGCGGCGTAGTCCTCGCAGGAATCATCATGGGCATCATATCATTTGCAGTCAAAGGAGCGCTGACGTAATAAATAAGGGGCTGTAAAAAAACAGCCCTGTTATATTGTAAACGTCTCCATGATCATTTGCACGCAGGACAGAGTTCGCTACCCTCACTTCGCGGATAAAAAGAAAGAAATCCTTCGGATTTCTTTTGAACCGCCTCAAAGCCGGCGG
>CADAQV010000178.1 GCA_902790095.1 uncultured Lachnospiraceae bacterium
GAAAGGTTATGCACCCGCTGTAAAAACATTGCCGCCATGCTCTATTTACATTTTGGCTCCCCAAGAAAGCGCTTGTTTTTAAATTTGATGTGTGGTATACTCTCCTTTGAACCGCCTCTGAGCCGGCGGGGGCCCTCTGGCCCTAAAGGGCCAGAGATGATGCAATGTAGAAAATCCTTCGGATTTTCTTTGAACCGCCTCAAGGCCGGCGGGGGCCCTCTGGCCCTAAAGGGCCAGAGATGATGCAGGTGTAATATATCGGTAGTATATTTGCTTCCCAAGCAAAATAGGCGGGTTCGACTCCCGTCACCTGCTTTAAAAAAGATGCGAATCGTTATTTGGCAGAGGGATAATAACGCAAGGGGCTGTAAAAACAGCCCCTTTTATGTTTTTTTTTCAGCCTAAAGCGCCGACCCTGCATTTTTCTTTTGCATTACGGCTATACGATGGCCGGTGCGAGGTAGTACATGGGCGCGATGGATTCGTTTCGAATCGTGGTATCGAAGCTCTCGGACTTGTACAGGTATCTGTTTTCCGTTATGCCACAGGCCGTATCCTGGAGCCGCACGCCTCTGTAATAGTATTTTAAAGCGCATCCGGTGTTCATGGTGACTGCGTCGCAGTAACCGGTGTCGGTCATGATGTAAGCACCTTTTGTGTAGCCCGGGTGCATTTTTGCCCACTCGCAAGGCGTGGTATTCATTATCTGCTCTATATTCCTGTTCAGCCTGGCTATTACCTTTTTGTATGCCTCCGGAAAGGCACTGAATGTGAGCAGCTCTACGCGGAGTAGTGAGATCATCTGGTCGCGGGTGATATCTGCAAAAGCGAAGCCCATTCTCTCCAAAAACTGCTGAATGTCAAGACCGGGATAGTTCTGCTTTGCATAGTTTACTATATATTCCATCTGTGCTTTGCCAAGAGCCTTGCCGGCGAGTGATTCTCTAAGGTCATTCAGTTCCCGGAAATTCACTCCGGTAAGCTCTGCCTGCAGCAGAATGTTTTTCTGCACGCCGCCGGAGCGGTCGTAGAACATGTACGGACTGTTGGTTTCTTTATAATTCTTCAGTGCTTCATATACCTTTATCATCTGCTCAAGGATCTGAACGGCCTTCTGCAGGCAGTAGTCCGCGTCGCACATCGCGACATTTGTCCCGATCCTGATCAGGTGGCTTCTTTCGGCAAGCACGCAGATAAAAGTCTGCAACGCACCCTGCAGGTATATGGCGGCGGCGTCCTCTACAAAGCGGTCGGTTCTGTCAATGGCTTCCTTACCGAAGCAGACCGTTTTTGAGTAATGGTTCATCATGGCACTGTAGATATCTCGGTTTCCGGAGCTGAGCTTTATGTCGCCGCTTAAGTAGTTTCCAAGTATGGTCAGTGCGGATACAACATTGTCTCGTTTCATCCAGTCGTTTCTGAATCCGATCTTTTCGGCAAGTTCGGTGTCTTTTTCCTCTCTTGAAAGATCATAGCCGCAGATCTGCGAGATCTGCCCGTTCATCTCGCGGAATGACCTTTCAAATTCGTTGAAGGCTCCGACAAAATCGGACATGTCGTTTGCGGTGCTCATGGCATCGATCATATCCTTCTTTGCCCGGCTTATCTCGTCGGAAATGGCGTCCATCTGCTGTGAGATACGATCCAGGGTGATCTCCGGGGTCTCACTGCTGTAAAGGGCTTTCAGCATCTCGAGAGCCGGTGCGGATACAAATTTGATCGCCGGCGAGTAGATCGAGATGGTGTTCATGGCTGCTTCCGCGCCCTTCAGGATCTTTTTCAGTCCATCGTCGGTACGGATCATATCCGCTATCAGACTTCCGACCTTTTCGGAAGCGTTTGCTCCTGCGGAGGTGTTGTACGGCTCATTGTTTTCTTCTGCCGATACCGTGTGGCATAAGCCGAAACCCGGAACGGCATATGTGACAAGCATTATAAATGCCATCGCTCCGACAGCTGTTCTCTTTTTTATATGTGTTCTCTTCATAACAGGTACCTCCTTTCGCGGTCTGCCTTTAATCAGGCGGGATGATGCAGGTGTTATCTTTTTCTTTGATCTCATGTTAACATACCGGCCATTACAAACCTCTTACAAAAAAACGCCTTTTTTAAAAAAATATAAAAAAAGCACCCCGGCGTTTTTACGCTAAGGTGCATATATGACCGGACCGGGCCGCTTTGCGCATCGAAGCGCATATGACTGCCGTTTCGGATATCATTTTTTTATGACATGTTTTTCACGCTCTCGTTCTCCTCATTCTTTGTTACGATAAGATCAACATATGCAGGGTATACACCTCTGGCCTTTACTTTTTCTAAAGTGGTTTTTTCGTTCATTTCATTTAGCATGACTGTTTCAGTTATAAATCTATACCTGCCGTCACAAATACTTTCAGCATCTATCGTAAGTTCACCGGTTATATTTTCACCGGGCGCAAGAACTGTCGCAACATTGTCCGTAAAACTTGCAGGACTGTGGACATTCCCATTCCACGCAGTTCCGTCATACTGCAGTTTCGAAAAATAAGCCGGTTTCCAGCATGATAAATACTTGTCTGAATCATTAGTCAATTCAATAGATACCCTATATACCAGCAAGATCTTTTTGTTAACAGCATCGTGAAGCCGAGCGTATTTTATATCACATATTTTAACACTGCATATTCCTTTTTGTTCTGAATAATTGAAAAAATCCTCCCCTTCTGCCGTATACGAAAAGCAATAGTCTTCAACCTGTTTTTCCGTCATATTCATATCAGAATTCGTTTCAAAAGAACTGTCTACAAAAACATCGACAAAAGAAGTGACCGTTCCCTTATAAGATTTATATTCATTAACAGCATACATATTTGTGAAAGATGCATCAAATGATATGCGGTATATCCCAGGCGAAAAAATGCTTATTTCACCTTTTACAGAAATATCTACCGTTTTCTTTTCACCTTTCTTAAGAACTATTCTTTCCGTACCATCATCTTCAATACATGAAAGCTTTTTCCACTGCCCCTCGGAAAATCTTGACAAAACAAAATCAGATATCTTGCCGCAATCTATATCGCATTCCGACTTGTTTTCTATCTCCACTTTTATATTTTCTTCATCTATTCCCTTTACTCCAACACATAATTCGTTGAGTGGTTCAGCAGAAGTAATAAATGATTCCGGTAGCTTTAAATATTTTATTTCATGCCCCTTAATATAGACCGTGCTATATTCTCTGTCCATCTGATCCTTTTCGTTCTTCAACTCACTTTCGGTCATCTCCGTAGTAGATTCTTCAGGTGCATTTGAGCTGTTCTGACACGCACATAGCATCGACATTACCAAAGATAAAATAATGACTTTATTCTTCTTCATAGCCCCCTCCTATAAAGTGTTGATTGTAAATCCGGCTTGATCCCTCGTAAAAAAAAATACAATAATGATTTTCCATATCGCGGTGTATTAACGTATTGTATCTGTAAACTCCACCGTCATAATAACATATATATCAAGCTTATTTCAATCTGAATGTATCTTTTTTATCTTTTACTTATTAGATGACAAAACAGCAAAAAACACTTAGGTAAAATTTTAAAAAATTAAAAAATGCCAAGCGAATCAAACCTATTCGCCCGGCATATAAAACTGTTCAATTCTTGTTGTTGTGACTCAAAGCATCATGCCCTTAATGAAATTCCATACATTGCGGCAAGTGCGGAAAGTATCCCTTCCACATTTGCATCTATATCCGCGTCGGTGAGTTCTTTATCCGCGGGGGTGAAGGTGACAGTAAATGCCATGCTCTTCTTGTCTGCGGGAAGCTGCGCGCCTTCGTAAACATCAAAGAGAACAACATCTGTGATGTTTTCTGCTGAAGCGGAAATTACATCCTCTACCTGCTTGCAGGTGATGTTCTTGTCCATGACA
>CADAQV010000179.1 GCA_902790095.1 uncultured Lachnospiraceae bacterium
TATCTCCATGGAGGAGAGGATGGCCTGCGGTATAGGAGCGTGTCTGGGATGTGTCACAAAGACTACCGGTATAGACGATCATTCGAAGGTAAACAATAAAAGGATCTGCGCGGACGGGCCTGTATTTGACGCGAGGGAGGTGGAGCTGTGAGCAATTTGAAGGTAAATATTGCGGGAGTTGAACTCAAGAATCCTGTGATGGAATGCTCGGGCACATTCGGATCGGGAATGGAATACGGCGAATTCGTAGACCTTAACATTCCCGGAGCCGTAGTTACAAAGGGAGTGGCAAACGTTCCCTGGCCCGGCAATCCCACACCAAGAATAGTCGAAACACCTTCCGGCATGTTAAATGCCATCGGGCTTCAAAACCCCGGAATAGATACATTTGTATCACGCGATCTTGAGTTCTTAAAAAAGTTTGACACGAAAGTGGTCGTAAATGTATGCGGGCACAGCACCGAAGAATATCTTGAGGTGGTCGACAGACTTGCGGATACAAATGCAGATCTGCTTGAAATAAATATTTCCTGCCCTAACGTAAAGCAGGGCGGTATAGCCTTCGGAACCGACCCCGGGTCTGCAGAGGCAATAACAAGGGCCGTAAAGGATCACGCAAAGCAGCCTGTAATAATGAAGCTCAGCCCCAATGTCACAAGTATTCCCGACATGGCAAGGGCCGTTGAGGCGGGCGGAGCAGATGCGATCTCGCTTATAAATACCATAACGGGTATGAAGATAGACATAAACAAAAAGACCTTTGCCCTTGCAAACAAAACAGGCGGTCTTTCGGGACCTGCGATCCACCCCGTAGCTGTGAGAATGGTCTATGAAGCGGCTCATGCGGTAAAACTTCCAATAATAGGCATGGGCGGAATAGCCTCTGCGGAGGATGCCATAGAGATGATCCTTGCCGGAGCGAGCGCCGTGGCTGTAGGTACCGCGAATTTCTATAACCCGAATGCGGTCACCGAGGTCGTAAAGGGGATCGAAGCTTATATGGAAAAATACGGTGTCAGGGATATAAGCGAACTTGTAGGCGCGGTAAGGTGAGGTAAATATGGATAAGACTGCCAGGATGAAAGAGCTTGTGGCAAAGCTCAACGAAGCATCCGAAAGGTATTACGGCGGCGGCGACGAGATAATGTCAAACTTCGAATGGGATGCCATGTTTGATGAGCTTTCCTTGCTTGAAAAGGAAACAGGCATCACGCTGCCGGATTCACCCACATCAAATGTATCCTTTTCTGAAGAAGAGAGCAATGCAGGTGAAAAGGAAGAGCATGAATTTCCGGCTCTTTCGCTCGCAAAATCAAAGAATGTCGCGGAACTCATAAAGTGGGCAGGCGACAAAAAGATATGGCTGTCATGGAAACTTGACGGCCTTACTCTTGTGCTCACATATGATGACGGAAAGCTTTCGAAGATAGTGACAAGGGGCAACGGACATGTAGGGACAAACATAACCTATATGAAGGAGAGCATTTTTGATATTCCCCTTGAAATAAAACAGAAAGGCCACATGGTCATAAGGGGAGAGGCTACCATAAGCTATCCGGATTTCGAAGAGATCAATATCTTCGAAGGTGATGACGAAGGCTATAAAAACCCCAGAAATCTGGCATCGGGAACACTTTCCCTTGACAAGACAAGGCTCGATGAAGTAAAGAGCAGAAGAGTGCATTTCAATGCGTTTTCGCTGGTATATGCGGATGAAAAGCCCGCCACCTGGGGCGAATGCATGGACTGCCTTGAAAAACTCGGGTTTAAGTGTGTAGACAGAGAGCTTACAGATGCATCCGGCCTTGAAAAGGTTATAGACAAGTGGACCAAAAAGGTCGAAAGCGGTTCTTTCCCGCTGCCTGTGGACGGGCTTGTCATCACATATGACGACAACGAATATGCCGCGGGTGGTTCTGTTACGGGGCATCATGCCACAAGGGCGGGGTTTGCGTTCAAATGGCAGGATGAAGAGGCCGAAACGACTCTTAAAGAGATAGAATGGAGCTGCGCCGCTTCGGTAATATCGCCCGTAGCAATATTTGAGAGCGTAGAGCTTGAAGGCACGACCGTCTCAAGAGCTTCTCTTTGCAACATCAGCGAAATGGAACGCCTTGGCATAGGCGAAAACGGGAAGACAAAGATAAAGGTCATAAAGGCCAACAAGATCATTCCGAAGGTCATAGCCGTGACCGAAAAGGAAGGCTGCTTTGAAGTACCGTCTGAGTGCCCGGTTTGCGGCGCAAAGACTTATATAAACGAATCACAGGTAAGCCTTACAAAGACACTTCGCTGTTCAAACCCCGATTGCGCCGCAAAGAATCTTAAAAAATATGCCATGTTTACATCAAAGGACGGAATGGATATAGAAGGTCTTTCCATAAAGACTCTTTCAAAGTTTGTAAATATGGGATTTATAAAAGAATATGCGGATATCTATCACCTTGACAGATATGAAGATAAGATCAAGAACATGGAGGGATTCGGCGAAAAGTCGTATGCCAACATAATAAAGGCTGTGAATGCCAGAAGAAAAGTAAGGGCCGACAGGTTTATCAGAGCCTTTTCAATACCCCTTGTAGGTCTTGATACCGCTAAAAAAATGCTTGCCTGCGGCTTTGAGGATTTCAGAGACAGAGCCGAAAGCGGCAGAGGGTTTGAAGATGTAGGCGGTATAGGAAGCGAACGATCGCGTTCGGTGATATCCTGGTTTGCAGCGGGAGACAACAAAAGACAGTTTGAGGCCGTGCTTGCTGAAGTTGAAATTGAAGAGACCGTAAGGGCTGAAAGCGGAAGCGCACTTTCGGGTCTTACCTTTGTCATAACAGGAGACGTCCATATTTTTAAGAACAGAAATGAATTTAAAGAATATGTCACGGCTAAAGGCGGCAAAGTGGCCGGCAGCGTGTCATCAAAAACGGATTATCTTGTAAACAATGATATAGAGTCTGCTTCGTCAAAGAACAAGACTGCAAAATCGCTTGGAATACCGATAATATCCGAGGATGAATTCGTGGAAAAATACGGAAAATAAAAAACCGGGACGTTTTGTCCCGGCTTTTTATTTACTCTTCAGCCTTGGCAGCATCCTCAGCTACGTCTACGTCGCTGTAAGATCTTTCTTCGTCTTCAAGCTCGCTGTCGTCAAATTCACCCGCAAGCTCTGCTTCAAGTTCTTCGTTCTGCTTCTTGTAAGTCTTGTAAGCATAATAGCCTGCACCGCAAGCTGCTCCGAGAAGACCAAGCTTTAATAATCCGTGTTTCATTTTTTCTCTCCTTTCAAGAAATTATTACGATATGTATTTTACTATCAAATCGGAAAAAATAAAAGGGAAAAATTATTAATATTTTTTAACCTTTTTTTAAATATGCAGTTATGAGGCGATAAAAAAAGGATAAATCACAAATAATACATAAAAAAGGGGTGGAAAAAAACCGGAAACCGATATATAATCTCTATTTGTGGGCCGGAATAAAAGGCCAAAAGATTTTTCAGGAGGTAGAAAAAAATGAAATTGGTTCCTTTAGGCGACAGAGTTGTTTTAAAGCAGTTAGAGGCAGAGGAGACCACAAAGTCGGGCATCGTTCTTACAGGCTCTGCAAAAGAAAAGCCCCAGCAGGCTGAGGTAGTTGCAGTCGGACCGGGCGGAAATGTGGATGGAAAAGAGATCACCATGCAGGTCAAGCCCGGCGATCAGGTGTTCTATTCAAAATATGCCGGAACAGAAGTAAAACTTGAAGGCGTTGAATACATCATCGTAAAGCAGAGCGATATACTTGCTATAGTAGAATAAAGACAGGAGATGACTTAAAATGGCAAAAGAGATCAAATACGGCGCAGAGGCCAGACAGGCGCTTGAAAGAGGAGTTAATCAGCTGGCAAATACTGTAAG
>CADAQV010000180.1 GCA_902790095.1 uncultured Lachnospiraceae bacterium
TCCTATGGGCCAGTTAATGGGGCATGTCCTGATGCCTAAAACGCTCTCGATATCATCCATAAGCTCAAAAGGATCGTTTGCCTCACGGTCCATTTTGTTTATGAACGTAAATATCGGTATGTGTCTCATGACACATACCTTAAAAAGCTTTATGGTCTGGGCCTCAACACCCTTGCTTCCGTCGATCACCATGACAGCGGAATCAGCCGCCATAAGTGTTCTGTAGGTATCCTCCGAAAAGTCCTGATGGCCCGGAGTATCCAGAATGTTTATGCAATAATCGTCATATTCAAACTGCATTACGGAAGATGTAACAGAGATACCTCTCTCTTTTTCAATCTCCATCCAGTCGGACACAGCATGCTTTGCAGTCTTTCTTCCCTTTACGGAGCCTGCAAGATTGATTGCGCCTCCGTATAACAGGAATTTCTCTGTAAGAGTAGTCTTACCTGCATCGGGATGGGATATGATCGCAAATGTCCTTCTTCTGTTTATTTCTGATTTTAGATCTGACACGTATTCCTCCATGCCGGCCGCAAGAGCCGGCAGTAATTATGAATTCTTTTTGTAAATGATGGCAAGCCCCTTTAGCAAAAGGTCCTGATCTATGGTTATATCATGTTTGCAATGGGGCATGATGACCGATGAGAGACCGCCTGTTGCAAGAACGAAATGCTCGCATTTTCTCTCCTCGTTGACCCGGTCTATAACGCCGTCTATCATCGCGGCATTTCCGAAAACGATACCGCTCCTCATGCAGTCTATGGTATTGCTGCTGACTATCCTTGAAGGAGCCGCAAGACTGATCGCAGGAAGCATGGCCGTGCCGTTTGCAAGCGACATGAGCTGAGTCCTGGGGCCGGGCGCAAGAAGACCTCCAAGATATCCTCCCTTTTCATCAAGAACCGAGACCGTGGTTGCCGTGCCCATATCTATGATCATCATGGGTCTGCCCGCAGCCTGTTCCTGATACAGAGCCTTGGCCGCAACCGCCCCGACGACCATATCGGCCCCCAAAGTTGCCGGGTCATCTATAAGGATATTAAGGCCTGTTTTTACTCCGGGGCCGATAAGGATGGTCTTTTTTCCTATGATCCTGTCGCATGCGGATGCAAGCACCTCATTTAAAGGAGGCACGACGGATGAGATAACACAGCCTTCGATATCATCCTTTGAAATGCCGTGAAGATCCAGCAGGTTTTTGAATACTATCGCATATTCAAGCTCTGTACGGGAAATGTCCGTGGACATTCTTTCGGTGAAATAAATTCTGTCCCTGTCAAGCCCGCCTAGAACTATATTTGTATTTCCGGTATCGATTCCGAATATCATGGCATTCTCCTTTAGATCAAAGCTCGTTTAGTCTGTCCTGAAGCTTTTTGTCCTTTTCGATAACTGCATCTATCATATTTTTCTTCTCTGCCTCAAGCGATGCAGCAAGTGTATCATCGGAAAGGGCAAGCATCTGGATCGCGAGAATCGCGGCATTCTTTGCGCCGTTTATGGCTACTGTTGCCACAGGGATCCCGGGAGGCATCTGTACTGTCGCAAGAAGTGCGTCAAGCCCTTCCACACTTCCCTTTACCGGAATTCCGATAACGGGAAGAGTCGTATGTCCTGCTATTACTCCGGCAAGATGCGCTGCCATTCCCGCTGCGCATATGATCACGCCAAAACCGTTCTTTTTTGCATTTTCCGCAAATTCCGACGCCATAGCCGGTGTTCTGTGTGCGCTCATAACACGGCATTCAAAAGGAACGCCGTATTTTTTCAGTTCTGTAAGTGCCCCTTTTACAACGTCAAAATCGCTGTCAGAGCCCATTATGACTGCTACTTTTTTCATTTTTTTCTCCTGACTGTGTTTTTTTTGCCTTAGTTGTAACCAATTGTGGCTTTGCGTGGGTAAACCCACTACATCTTGTACATTATATACGAGAGGCCTTGTTTGCGCAAGTGATTTTTTATAAGCAAAGCGGCACCGGGACCGGTGCCGCCTGAAATTACATAATTACTGATTTGATTTTGCCGCAGCTTCCTGCTCGCGCTGCTGGATCTCGTAAGGAGCCTGCTCGTAACGTGAGAATTCGTATGCGAAATCTCCGCTTCCGCCTGTCATTGAACGAAGGTCCGTAGAGTATCCGTAAAGCTCTGATGTGGGAATGTCCGCAAGTACCTGTGTCTTGCCGCCGGGAACGGGATCCATTCCAAGTACTCTTCCTCTTCTTCTGTTAAGGTCTCCCATAACGTCTCCCGCAAACTTGTTGGGAACAGTTACGGAAAGTGAAGAGATGGGCTCAAGGAGGATGGGATCTGCCTTCATAACGCCGTCCTTGAATGCAAGGGATGCAGCTGTCTTAAAGGACATTTCCGACGAGTCTACGGGGTGATACTTACCGTCCGTAAGTGTAGCCTTTACACCTACAACGGGATATCCTGCAAGAGGTCCTCTTAATACGGACTCTGCGATACCTTTTTCTACAGCGGGGAAGAAGTTCTTTGGAACTGCGCCGCCCACGACTGTTTCATGGAATTCGTAGCTTTCGTCAAGATTTCCGAGAGGCTCAAAATCCATAACAACGACACCGAACTGTCCGTGTCCGCCGGACTGTTTCTTGTATGTGCCCGTAACGGTAGCTTTCTTTCTGATGGTCTCACGGAATGCAACTCTCGGCTTTGAAAGCTCTATTGCAACCTTATATCTGTTCATGAGCTTGCCTGCAACAACATCGAGCTGCTGGTCGCCTATACCGTAGATAAGAGTCTGACGGTTTTCGGGGTCGTTTACAAGCTTGACTGTAGGATCTTCTTCACAGATACGCGCAAGGCCCGATGCCATCTTGTCTTCGTCGTCCTTGTTTGCTGCCTTATAAGCCTTGTATGTATAAGGAACGGGCATCTTGGGAGCCGGATATACGGTCGTTGCGCCCTTTTCGGCAACTGTATCGCCTGTCTTAAGGTCTGTCTTTGTAAGCGCGCCGATATCGCCTGCGCGAAGCTCGTTTACTTCTATTGCTTCCTTGCCGCGAAGGACATATATCTTTCCGAATCTTTCATCGGTACCTTCCGTAACATCATAAAGAGCCGTGTCTGACTTTAAGACACCCGTGATGACCTTTATAAATGAATACTTTCCGATAAATGGATCTGCAAGTGTCTTGAAGACCTTGAGGCTGACATGCTTGTTATCGTCATATGTAACGGGGATCATTTCTCCTGTTGCGATGACCTTTGCCTGCTGGACCTTATTTAAAGGAGACGGGAAATACTTCTTGATTGCAAGAAGAAGCATCTTCATACCCTGTGCGTCAAGACCCGAACCGATGAGAACGGGAACGATGTCTCCTGTCATTACATTGTCACGAAGTGCCTGTGAAACTTCTTCGTATGTGAAGTCGTCACCCGAGAAATATCTCTCCATGAATTCTTCGGATGTTTCGGCAACAGCTTCCATAAGTGCTTCGCGCGAATGATTCAGATGATCCTGAAGGTAATCGGGAATATCACACTCTTCGTATTCGAATCCGTTTGTGAACCTGCGGCCCTTCATCTTTACAACGTTTACAAAGCCGACGAATTTCTCGTTTTCACGCATCGGGATGTGGAAAGGAGCGATCTTACGTCCGAACTTTTCGTTGAGCTGAACGTTGATATTCTTAAAGGATGCCTTGTCATCATCCATACCGGTAACAAAGATTATTCTGGGAATGTTATATTTCTCGCAAAGGTCCCAGGCCTTTTCGGTTCCGACCTGAACTCCGGCCTTTCCGTTTATAACTATTACAGCTGCTGCTGCGGCACTTACGGCTTCTTCAACTTCTCCGACAAAGTCGAATGCGCCGGGTGTATCAAGGAAGTTTATCTTTACATCCTTCATCTTCAGGAA
>CADAQV010000181.1 GCA_902790095.1 uncultured Lachnospiraceae bacterium
TCTTTGTCTTGTCGGAATACAAAAGATTTGACATCGTCAGTTCGTAAAACGAAGGCATGAAGATCAAAAACCAGCCTGCGACTATGGAAGGCACTATAAGCGGAAGCACAACGTCCTTCATCCGCCTGAGCCATCCGGCGCCGGAGACCTGCGCAGCTTCTTCAAGCTGGGGAGCGACCTGGGAAAAGCCCGATACTACCGGCCGCATTCCCATCATCATGTACTTTATCATGTATGCGACTACCATTATCCAAATGGTGTTGTAGATGTTTATCTTAAACCTTCCTGACATGGTCATGACAAGGGCAAGGGCTATGACGACGCTGGGCGTACCGGAGCCAAGCGTGATAAGGAAATCCGGAATCTTATTTCCTTTTTGATTGGTCCTTTTAAGAAGATATGCCATGATAACGCATACGATCATTCCTATTGTCGCGGCGAGAACGCCGGATGTAAGGCTGTTTTTTATGGAGCTTATTATGGAATCGCGCGAGAAGATCAGGCTCCAGTATTTGGTCGTGAAGTTTCCGCTTTCGAAAACGGATTTGCCCATGTTCTGGGTAAAGGATGTGGCAAACACTGTAAGGAAGGGCAAAATGACGATGACAAATGAGAAAAGGCTTACAAGAATGGTTATGGGTATCCTCCATTTGCCAAGATCAACTGTTGCCGGACGCACGGATTTCCCCGATATGGTGACATAGTTCTTCTTACCCACAATTATATCCGATACAAAAAGTATGAGTATGGACAGCAGCATCAAAAATACAGCCAGAGCCGTTGCATCCGACAGTCCTTCATCGGACCCTATGGAGACGTATTCCGCTATACGTGTTGTAACGGTGTAGATCTTGCCCGGTGCGCCGATTATTGAGGGTATGCCGTAGCAGCTCATTGCCGCAACGAATACCAAAAGGCCCGATGAAACGATCGAAGGCAGCATAAGCGGCAAAGTTACCGTAAACAAGGTCTTAAGGGGAGATGCCCCCGAGACTCTTGACGCTTCCTCTAAGGAAGGGTCCATCCTCTCCATCGCCCTTGATATCGTAATGAACGCAAAGGGGTAGTAAAAGGTCGCAAGGACCCACACAAGACCGCCTATGGAATAGATGTTAAAGGGCATTTCCGAAAGTGAAAATATCTTCTGCAGAAAAGCATTTAAGGTTCCTACCTTCGGATTTAAAAGACGCATCCATGCCATGGCGCCCACATATGGCGGCACCATGTATGTCATAACAAAAAGTGTACGGAAAAAGCCTTTCCCGTACAGATTCGTACGGCCGACAAGCCATGCCAGCGGGAATGCAATGAGCACTCCCACTATCATGGCCAGGGCCGAAACTATAAGCGTGTTTTTGAGGCATTCGAGATTCATTCTGTAGGAATAGATCCTTGAAAATGATTCCAGCGAAAAATGTCCTTCTTTTATGAATGAGCGCACAACAAGGTAACACAGGGGAAATACCTGAAAAACAAGCAGGAATGCCAGTATCACTATTATGAACACCCATTTGATGTCTAAATGAAATCTTTTACTCATAGTTATATAAGCGTGGCCTGCTCAATGCAGGCCTATGTTTGATTATTTTTCAGGAATCGTTACATACTCCTGGAACATGGTTCTGATCTTTTCAATATCTTTGTAAGCCTTTTCCCAGTCAACGGGAAGTGTCTGCTTAACAAGGTCTGCAAGTTCGATACCGTCATAAGGCTTTGCAGAAAGATCGCTTCTTACGCCGTACATCCAGCCCTTTACGATAAGTTCCTGGCCTTCGGGCGAAAGGAAGAACTCCTCTACAGCCTCTGCTGCCTTGATATTGTTGTTTGCGCTGTATTTTCCGTCAACGATCATAATGTTTGAAGGAATTGCTATAGAGCCTTCTTCGGGATAGATGACTTCAAGCGAGGAACCTTCCTCTTCCCTCTTTTTAAGAACGGATTCCTCAAGCACCATAATGGCCTTGCACTCACCGGTTTCAAGCTTTGTAAGAGCTACGGAGCCGGATTCTATCGCAACGTCCTGCTTTCCGAGAGCCTTGAAATAATCTTCACCGTACTTGTCAAGCAGCGATACGACTGCGGAATATGCGGTTCCGGACGAGAGCGGATTTGTCATAGAGATATCGCCCTTAAATGATGAATCCTCGGCAAATGCCTTGAATGATGTCGGGACCTCGTCTTTCTTGTACTTTTCGGGGTTGTATGCAAGCACCATGTTGCAGACACGTACGGGATAGAAATATCCGTCCTTGTCATAATCGAACACGAGCTTGTCCTTTTCGGCATAATCGTATGCGTGAAGGACGTTCTTCTCCTTGAGCTCCATTGAATATGAGGGTTCTGCGACCATCAGAATATCACATGAGAGCTTTCCGGAATCGAGCTCTGCGGCAAGCTTTGACTGTATTGTGCCCGACCCTGCCTGGAAGAATTCGATATCAAGATCAGGGAACTTCTTTTTTAATGGCTCCTTCATGTTATCGATTATATCCTGATACATTGATGTGTAGATGACCACTTTGCCGGATATGCCGTCTGACGATGATTCCTTTTTCTCCGAACTGCCTGAGCAGCCGGTCATGCCGAGGGCCGTGAGTGCTGCGAGCGAGGCTACGGCGAGGCGTTTTACGATATTTTTTTCCATTTCATTCTCCTTGAACAAGACCGGGGGGGACGGGGTCAGGGTCTCATTTTCAGAATATTCAGAAAATGAGACCCTGACCCCGTCCCCCAGTCTCATTTCAAAAATGACACCCAGTACAAATCCCCGGGTGTCATTTTTCATTTTTTATTAGTTCTTCTTTGCTGCTCTTGCTGCTCTGATCTGAGCTGCAAGCTGAGGAACGATCTTGTTAAGATCACCTACAACGCCGTAATCTGCAACATCGAAGATGGGGGCATCTTCATCTTTGTTGATGGCGATGATGAGGTCAGACTCTTCCATACCTGCAACGTGCTGGATAGCGCCGCTGATACCGATAGCGAAGTATACCTGAGGACGAACGGTCTTTCCGGTCTGTCCTACCTGAAGTTCCTTCGGCTTCCAGTCTGCGTCTACAACTGTTCTTGAGCAGGAGATCTGTCCGCCGATAGCGTCTGCAAGGTCTTCAAGGATAGCGAAGTTTTCGGGGCTTCCTACTCCACGTCCGCCGGAAACAAGTATCTTTGCATCCATGATATCCTTTACGTTTGAAACAGCCTTAGCGATCTCGAGGATCTCAACATACTTGTTGTTCTTTACAAGGCCTGCGTTGAATTCAACGACTTCTGCCTTTGCGCCGGGCTTCTTTTCAAGCTTCTGCATAACGCCGGGACGAACTGTAGCCATCTGAGGTCTGTTGTCGGGGCAAGCGATGGTAGCGATGGTGTTTCCACCGAATGCAGGTCTTGTCATGAGGAGCTGCTTGTGCTTCTGCTCTTTGCCGGGAATTGCAACAAGAGGGAAATCTCCGATCTCGAGCTGTGTACAGTCTGCTGTAAGACCTGTGGCAACTCTTGCGGATACTGTAGGTCCGAGGTCACGGCCGATGGCTGTTGCGCCTACAAGCATGATCTCAGGCTTGAATTCGTTGATAACAGCTGCAAGAGCCTGAGCATAAGGCTCTGTTCTGTATGCTTTAAGTTCGGGATCGTCAACAACGATGACCCTGTCTGCACCGTATTCGGCAAGTTCGTCTGCAAGTCCCTTTACATCGGAACCGATGAGGACTGCGGTAACTTCCTTGGTGTCAAGATTTGCAGCAAGTCTTTTTCCTTCTCCGATAAGCTCGAAGGCAATGCTGCTGAGTTTGTTATCTACCTGCTGTGCAAAGACGAACACGCCCTTGTACTTTGCGATATCTTCTGCGTTCATTGCGCCCATAATATTCACCACTTT
>CADAQV010000182.1 GCA_902790095.1 uncultured Lachnospiraceae bacterium
TCCGCTCGATCTCGCGGTCGTGACCCTTGACGCGGTAGGCGTCAAATACCAGGATCAGGTTGCATTTGCGGTACCCCTGATAATTGCACAGGATGTTGATCAGCGCGCCGCGCGCCGCGTCGATGTTGTCCGCCGCAAGCGCTTTGAGATTATCCCACGCGTAGATCACGTTGTAGCCGTCGATCAAAAGATACTCCGGTCCCTCATATTTCGGGGTATATTTGTAGTTTCTCTGCTTTTTGCCAGTCGTCGCGTCGTATCGACGCTGCGGGCTATAATCGTTATTTGCGCGCTTTTTGACAGGGCCGTAGGTGCTTTCGAAAATGCTCATCAGCTCTTTGTCGAGCGCGAAGATATCGTCCGTGTTGCGATAGCGCGAAAAGTCCCGCGCGACCGCGGTGATGCTCTCGGTGGGTTTTTCATTCATCACGCCCGCATAGCATCTGAACACTTCTTTTTCCTTATGAATGACAGCCACCGCTGCACCGCTTATACAGTAATCTTTTTCAAGATCATCCATAAACTGCTTAAGACGTGCAAAGTTCATAAAAAGCCTCCGTGTAAGACATATTCATCTAATTATACTCGACTTGGTGCGTAAAAGCAATATCTTTTAATTATAAGACACGGGTACGGACATACTTGCTTATCCGCACCCGTGTCTTAATTTATCCTATCAGCTCCAGCACACTTCTCTTCAAAAATCTCCCCGCGCAAATGCGCGCGGTAAACAGGTAGCTGCCGGCAAAGAAGGCCATAACCGGCAGGATGTGCAGGAGGTTAAAAACCGCCCATCCGCCCATGATGATGCGGTATATGACCAAAATTAATGCATATATGCCCGCCGCCCATGCAAGGCCAGCAAGAAGCTTTAACTTGTATTCCATCAACACAAAGGATCTTACTCTCTTTTTTGAAACGCCGAATATCTGAAGGTAGCCGAATTCTTTTTTCCGGTAGCCGAGCTCCGCCATGATGTTAAGCTGTAAAAACAGGCAGGCTATAAATACGGCGATAATAAACAGCCCTGTTATAAAAACAGTTACCCTGTTTATCATATCCTTTGTGCTTTCAACTTCGGCCAAAAACGGATTCACCTCTCCGCCTCTTGAAGCATTTATCTCTTCATGGATGGACGGATGCTCTATAAGGTCCGGATATGCCGCAACGCAGAATTCACTTTCTTCTATCGTTCCTATATTCTTAATTGTATCATACGGTATGTATATGACACTGCCCTCTGCCTTACGCCTGTAATACACATCCTTAAAAAGCGTTTTTTCGGTCTCGTTATCATAGGTTTTTACCACTCCGGCAAGCGTAAATGTATGGCCTGCATACTCAAATGTTTCGCCTATTCTTTCTTCCGGTTTATTATCTCCAAACAGCCTTTCAAAAGCCTGCGGTGATAAAAGCACCTGATCATTGTTTTCCGGGAAATGCCCGTATTCTATCATTCCGTCAGCGCTAAGCACGCTGGCTTTTTCGTATGGCAGATATAATGCTTTTATATTGTCTTCTGTCACTTGATAGTTTTCAAAAAAGATCATATCTTCTTTGTGAGCCACCGTTTCTTTCCTGAAGTTTTCCATTACCACCATATCCGTCGGCCAGCTTGATGAGAGAACTCTTATATATTCTCTTCCAAAGCTGTGCTGAACAGATGATACAAGGAACACGAGAAGGAAGGCCGCTATGACCGGAACGAGCGCAGCGGATGCATAAAAGCGCCTGTTCTTTCCGCAGGCGTAGCGGTAGGCGGATAATTTTTTACCGCCATCGTTAGTTTTACCCTGCAGGCTTTTTTTCGGGTCTTTTTCCTTTTCCGATTCTTCGTGCATACCCGGCTTGTTTTCGCCCGTTTCGGGCATATCTTTTTTTGTTATACCTGTTATCTTTCCGTATGTAAGGTCTATAATAACATCCGCATATATGTCAAAGTACGGGTCGTGCGTCGCTATAATGATAATGCGGTCATCGCTTTTAAGCCCCGCTATTGTCTTTGCCTCATTCTTAGAATTTTCTCCGTCAAGTGATGCAGTCGGCTCATCACAGATAAGAAGTGCAGGGTTTTCAAGAATAGAACGGATGACGGATATGCGCTGCCTTTCACCGCCGGATATTTGATCCGGAAATCTGTCCAAAAGATCATGGACACCGAAAGCCTTGCATAGATCTTCTATTCTATGTGTGTCTCCGGAGACAAGGTGGAGATTATCCCTTACTGTAAGCGTCCCCACAAGAAGGCTTTGCTGAAATATATATCCTGTACCTGCAAGGTCCCCGGTTTCTTTTTCTATTATTCCTTCAAACTCTGTATCAATGCCTGATATGATATTTAAAAGAGTTGTCTTTCCGCAGCCGGACACGCCTTTTATAACATATATCCTGCCCGGCTCAAAGCTAAAGGAAAGGTCTTTTATCACCGGCCTGCCGTCATATTTCTTGCTTATATTCTTTAGTTCGATAAACATAAAGCCCCCCATTTTTATATCAGGTCGCGCGCCGATGTCAGATCCTCGTACCATGAAAGAACTTTCACTTTTTTAAAGCAGTAGATGTTATATAAGAATCCCACCAGCATGACTGAAAAGATGTAAGGCAAAACAAACAATATGTTAAATGTAAACACATGGTAATGCATAAAATGGATCGCGCCATTTAAAGCATTTACAATAACAGCGACCACGGCGGATAAAACACATGCAAAGGCAATTAAAAGCCCCTGCTTTTTTATGGTCAGCATTATATAAGTCCTTATCACCTTTTTCTTGTCATATCCACACTGTTCGAATACCGATATAAAATGGTGGTCATATACGAATCTGAGCTTTTGTATGCGAGCCGCAAAGAGCACACTTAATAAGCCCACAAGGATCGATACCGGCAAAAGGATAAAAAAGGTCGTATCAAAAAACATATACAGGCCTGTCCTTCCCTTGCGGTTAAGTGAAAACGTAAAGTCTTGTCTGTAGTCATCCCTTTCAAGCCCTGCATTATAGGCTTTAAGGACCTTTCCATAATCGGAATAATAGATATGATAATTCATTCTTATACGGTCTTTCTCGGGGATGCCAAGTTCGCTGCTTCCTTTAAGCAAATCCGTCAGCTTAGAGTTTATAAAATACAGTTTGTCATATCTGTTACGGTCTATGTTATACTGATCTATGTATCCTTTTTCTTCTTCCGAAAGTTTCTGCAGAATTCCGACTATCTCAAGCTCTGTTTCGCCAAGGCCTTTAATGTCCTTTTTTATCGTCTTACCCACAAGCTTTTCAGGACCGGAAGGTCTTAGTGAAACGGCCGTTTCATAAGACAGGATCACCTGTTTATCGCTTGTAAAATAAGTGCCGGCAAAAAGGCGGTCTGAAAAAGAGACGGCCGGATGTTAAGGAGGAGAAACCGTCGTGACCAACAAGTGTATTCATTGCGGACATGCGCTGCCGGAGGGGGCTTCGTGTTGTGAATACCGTCTCAGGTTTGATCCGGATAAAAAATAACGTAATGGATCCGGAAGACGGACCGCAATACAGGAATGGGTGAATTATGGGGATTTTAAATAAATTTTTCGGACAGACCCGGAAACCGGAGGGCTTTCTGGGAAAAATCATGGTCAATTCGATGAACCCGGGTCATGCACAGATGGCCGACTGGGGATTTTCCCATCTGCCGGAGCTGAATCCATCAGAAGCAGTGGACCTGGGCTGCGGGGGAGGGCGGAATGCCGGTGAAATGATCAAAAAATATCCGGATGCTCATGTGACCGCCCTTGACTATTCGGACATTTCTGCTGCAAAAGCGGCTGAGTACAATCAGGCAGCGATCGCAGCCGGACGCTGTACCGTTCTGCAGGGGGATGTCTCTCATCTGGACTTCC
>CADAQV010000183.1 GCA_902790095.1 uncultured Lachnospiraceae bacterium
GATATATGGTAAGGGATAAAGATACGGGAAATATGCGCCCTGTAACATACGGAGATTTTGCCATTCTTTTAAGATCCGTAAATACAAAGGCTCAGTATTACATAGAAGCCCTTAATGCCTACGGTATTCCCTGTTATTCCGAATCCGAAAAGGGATACTATGACTCGCTTGAGGTAAGGGAGACCTTAAGTTATCTGAGCATTCTTGACAACCCCTATCAGGACACCGAATTACTTGGCGTGCTTAGAAGCGGTTACGCTTCATTTACCGCAAACGAGCTTGCCGTTATAAAGATACACTCGGGACGCACAGGGCACAGGTGGCTCTTTGACGATCTTAAAGCGTTTGCGTCAAAAGATGGTGAAGCTTATCCCGCCCTTTTGTTAAAGGCGCGCGAGTTCCTTTCGGAATATGACAGATACAGAAAGCTTTCCGAATCCTTAAGCCTTTGCGAGCTGATAGGAAGGATCATAAGCGAGACAGGTTACTGTTTTTATATCAGGGCTCTTCCGCACGGAAAAAAGAGGATGCTGAATCTTCAGATGTTAAAGACCCGTGCAAGGGATTACGAGCTTACAAGGTTTCGGGGAATATTCAAGTTTTTAAGATATATAGACGAAATGAAGAATTATGAGATGGATATCACCACGCCTTCACTTACCGAAGGAAATGATTCCGTTGTCATAATGACGATACATAAATCAAAAGGGCTTGAATTTCCGGTATGCATAGTGGCCGGAACCTGCACTGATTTTAACATGAGGGACGCAGCCGGAAAGATCCTTTTTGACAATGAAATGGGAGTCGGTCTTGATATCATAGATACCGGGATCGGGTACAGATATCCGTCGCTTAAGAAAAAATGTATCGCTTTAAAAAAGAAGGATGCGATAAAGACCGAAGAGATGAGACTTTTATATGTCGCAATGACCCGCGCAAAGGATCTTTTGATCATCACGGGGCTTAAAAGTGGCATAAAGGATAAGACCGAAAGTATTTATGCAAATACCGATGCATGTTTTGCGTACCTCTCCCCCGAAGACATAGGCGATGCGTCCTGCTATATGGACTGGGTGATAAGGGCATTCGTTCATGAACTGAAAAGCAGCGGTTCACCGCTATGGGGTGAGGACATGGTTGCAAGTGCGGCTTCTGACGGCACGCTTATTACCGCAGAAGTAATGAATTTTGACACTTTTGCAAAGCCTCGCGGCAATGATACCGTAAAGGTGGAGACTGCCACGGGAAGCATTCCCGAAAAGCTTGAAAAGCTTCTTGGAAGAGAATACTCTTTTGAAAATGAAAAGGGACTTCATTCGATCTATACCGTATCAGAACTAAAGGCGGCCCATTACATAAACGAGACCGAGCCTGTAATGATAGCATCAGCGGAAGAGGAAAGCAGGGCAGATAAGACAGAGAAAAAAGCCGAAGAAGAAAACAAGAAGCTTGGTACCCAAAAAGAACTTTCAAGGCTCGGAAGAAGCAGCATACTTTCAATAGACGAGGCAGACACTGTGGATGCGGGAGAGCTTTCAAAGCTTTTCCTTACGGATATCGGCAGAAAGATGATAGAAGCCGCGTTAAAAGGAAAACTCTATAAAGAGCAGGAATTCGTTCATGCCGTGCCCGCGTCAGAAATAAAGGAACTTGCAAAGCCTGACACAAACGAAAAAGTGCTTGTTCAGGGTATCATCGACGCTGTATTTTTTGACGAAGACGGATGGGTGATCGTAGATTATAAGACAGACCGCACAGACCCTTCAAATGCAAAAGATGTCCTCTTAAGAAGATATTCCATTCAGCTTACGCAGTATGCCCTTGCATGGGAGGATATCACGGGAGATAAGGTAAAGGAATGCTTCATTTATTCCATCCCTTTAGGACTTATGATAAAAAATGATATCGAACCGCTTTAGAGTCTTTACAAATCCGGCAAAATAAAGTATCATGTACATGCCGCGCATATGCGCGGCAGGATTTGAGTAGGACGGATGATCGCGGCTGCAATTTTGCAGGTGAGGAAAGTCCGGGCTTCACAGGGCAGGATGCCGGATAACGTCCGGTGGAGGTGACTCCAAGGCCAGTGCAACAGAAATGTACCGCCTGCATATGCAGGTAAGGGTGGAAGGGCAGTGTAAGAGACTACCGCCCGGGCGGTAACGACCGGGGCATATGTAAACCCCATCCGAAGCAAGACTTAAAAAAGCCGCATAAGGTTGCCCGCCTTGGCTTTTGGTATGTCGCTCGAGCCGTGCGGCAACGCACGGCCTAGATAGATGATCATCAGATACATAACCCGGCTTACGTTCCTGCTCAATTTTCTTTTTATATCCATTATTTCTTTTATTTCAATACTTCCCGAATTACTTTTAAAGATTTCCACCTTCGATCTTTAAATTAGTGCTTGACAAATAATGAAATAATGTATATATTACTAATATCAAACAAATGTTCGGAGGACAAAATGATCAACGAAGAAAAGAAAAGAGCTCTTGATGCAGCTATTTCACAGATAGAAAAATCCTTTGGCAAGGGTTCGGTCATGAAACTCGGGGATGGCAACACCATGAATGTCGAATCCGTTCCCACAGGCTCTTTAAGCCTTGATATTGCACTCGGTGTGGGCGGCGTTCCCAAGGGACGTATCATAGAGATCTACGGCCCTGAATCTTCCGGTAAGACAACGGTCGCACTCCATATGGTATCAGAGGTTCAAAAGCGCGGCGGTATTGCCGGTTTCATAGATGCAGAACACGCCCTTGACCCCGTATATGCAAAAAACATCGGTGTAGATATCGACAACCTTTACATCTCACAGCCTGACAACGGCGAACAGGCTCTCGAAATTACAGAGACTATGGTCAGGTCAGGTGCCATAGACATAGTTATAGTTGACTCCGTTGCGGCTCTTGTTCCCAAGGCTGAAATAGACGGCGACATGGGAGACTCCCACATGGGCCAGCAGGCAAGACTCATGAGCCAGGCAATGCGTAAGCTCACCGCAGTAGTAAGCCGTACGGGCTGCATAGTAATCTTTATCAACCAGCTCCGCGAAAAGATCGGCGTAATGTTCGGTAACCCCGAAACAACGACCGGCGGCCGCGCTCTTAAGTTCTATGCATCCGTCAGAATGGACGTAAGAAGAGGAGAGCAGATAAAGCAGGGCGGTGATGTTATAGGTAACCACACCCGCATAAAGATCGTAAAAAACAAGGTTGCTCCGCCTTTTAAGGAGGCAGAATTTGACATCATGTATGGCAAGGGCATTTCCACATCCGGAGACCTTCTCGATCTTGCAACAGGCGTAAATGTCATTGTAAAAAGCGGTGCATGGTATGCGTATGAGGGCGAAAAGATCGGTCAGGGCCGTGAAAACGCAAAGCTCTACTTAGAGGAACATCCCGAGGTCATGGCAGAAGTCGACAGAAGAGTCCGCGAAAGCTACGGCCTTACAGGTGAAAAGAAGGGCGAAGAAGAGGTATAATAATGCAGGTCCTTAAAATATCACGCGTTTTCGGAAGCAGAAAGGAAAAATATTTTGCTCTCATCTATCTGGATAAGTCAGCAGAAGAAACATGCTTTCCGCTTTACCCTTCGGAGCTTAAAAAGTACGGCATAACAGAAGGGCTCGAATGTGATGATTCGCTGTATTATAAAATAGAAAAAGAAATTTTAAAGAAGAGGATACTCGCCAGGTGCGGGTATCTTCTCGCTAAATGCCCATATACGGAAAAAGAGCTTAAAGAAAAGCTTACAAAGGATCATTATCCCCAAAAGCTCGTTGACATGGCGGTTTCAAAAATGAAAGATCTTTCCTATATAGATGATGAAGACTTTGCATTAAGATACATAGAACTGAACAAAGCAAAGAAAAGCATGAAGCTTATCAGGAAAGAACTGGAACAAAAGGGTGTGGATAAGTCCATTACAGACGAGATATGCGCAGATGATTCAGATGAAGAGACACTGTCAGCCCTGGCAAACAAAAAGTGCAGGGGAGTGGATCTGTCCGATGTGAAGCAAAAAAACAGGGTGTACAGATTTTTGCTTTCAAGGGGGTTTTCTTTTGAGGAAGTTTCTGCTATACTTGAGAAGATCATCAATCGATCTGAAAGGGAGGCTTAAATCAAATGAGCACTTTTGAAAAAAAGAATCAAAGAGTAAAGATCATCGCTATATCTACCATAGCAGTCATCATTCTTATTCTCGTCATCGTTCTTGTCGTCAACCTGAAAGGCGGTGACAAAGGCAGCGACCAGCCGGGAAACAAAAAAGAGACATCTGCTTCCTCAAAGGCGGCTACTACCGCAGTAGAGCAGCAAACAGAAATAATCAGCACCGAAATCAAGTATGTTTATGACAATTTTACGGAAATCAAGGTGGATGCCGCAAAGAAGACAGCTGCCATCAATTACGAGAACAAGAAGGACAATAATCTTTATGTAAAGATAACCATAAAGATGAAATCCGGCGGGGATGTAATATACGAATCACCCATGCTTGCACCCGGCGACAGATTGTCGACAGTAGATGTAAATTTGCCCAAGGATCTTTCAAACGGAGTATATCCTATAAAGGTCTACATAGACAGCTACAAGAGCGCAGACGCTACCGAGTCGGATCAGGGTTACATACAGACCATCAATATGACTGTTGGTTAAAAAATTGACAATAGCGCGAAATGTAAAAAAGCAGACCGTTACCGTCTGCTTTTTTTTGTCAAAAAAACGCAAAACAGGTTGATTTGTAGTTACAGCCAAAAACAACTTGATTTTGCGGCCTACCATGGGTTATAAAGGATATAACAATAGTTTAGTATGCTTATCATGGGCTGAGTTTCCGATACAAATTGTGAACATGATGGGCATCACAAGTATATTCATTATATAGAGGGGAATAATTTATGATGAGTAGATCTTTTAAGAGAAAATGTTACGCTTGGGTTTTGGTAGTTGCTATGATGGTATCCATGATACTGCCGTCAAATCTTCACGTGACAGAGGCGGCGAAGGTAAACCAGTTCAATGTGACAATCAACATTTATGATTATGCCGAAACAGACATCGTGCCTGCAGATCCTGAATTATCGTGGAGTCCGAAGTTCTATGTTGTTCTCACAACAACGCTTAAGCCTAACCATGAAGATTATAATCATAATTCATGGAATGGACAGCCATGGAGTGTGATGCAGAATCCTTCGAACAATCCCTTTTCATATTCAATCAAGCAGATCGATTGGAATGATATTAATAATTTTTTAAATAAGAA
>CADAQV010000184.1 GCA_902790095.1 uncultured Lachnospiraceae bacterium
CGATCTTCATGTTACAAATGCCTCCTCGTTCTTGTATCAAGTAATATCATTTTATCGTTCCTATTATAGTACAAAAGAAATAATAATAAAAGAGGAAAAATAAATTTTTTTAATTTTTTATAAATACATCTCTATCAGATCCCTCTTTATAAACTATACGCTTTTTTTAAAGAAAAAACAAGTACCGCATTAAAAACTATATGTAAAAAAATAATGAAGTATTTTGGCTATTTTTAAACAAAAGATACAATTTGGGAAAAACAAATTCCCCGCAAACGGTTTAAAATTTTATTCGTGCTTGTAAATAATGCCTTTTTGTACTATAATGCACATATCTATGTGTAATGCGCACTTTTTGCGGAAAGGAATTACGATGATAAAAAGCATGACCGGTTTCGGGCGCGGTGAATCACAAAGCCAGCTTGGAAAAATTACGGTAGAGATCAGGTCTGTAAATCACAGATATTTAGACCTTAATATAAGGATGCCAAGGAAACTCAATCCACTTGAATCAAATATCAGAAACGAGATAAAAAGATCCGTCACAAGAGGCAAGATGGATGTTTATATCAATTATGAGGACTTTGCGGAAGACAACGTAAAGCTTCAGTACAATGCCTCAATTGCAAAAGAATATGCCACCTACATCATGGAGATGGAAAAAGAACTTGGAATACCTCAGGACATTTCAACCATGAAAATAGCCACGCTTCCCGAAGTCTTTGTAATGAGCCAGGCTGACGAGGATGTCGATGAATTATGGTCGCTTCTTGGCGAAGCACTTAATAATGCTCTTGACGGTTTTGTAAAGCAAAGGATCGCCGAGGGCAGTGAGCTTAAGGCCGATCTGGACGAAAAACTCGATCACATAACAAAACTTGTTGAAATGGTAGAGACAAAGTATCCGTCCATTCTTGAGGATTACAAGTCAAGGCTTTACGCAAAGCTTAAGGAAACACTTGCGGACACCAATGTCGATGAAAGCAGGATCGCCCAGGAAATGGTCATTTACGCCGACAAGTGCTGCGTGGACGAGGAAACGGTAAGGCTTAAGAGCCACGTACTTCAGATAAAGAATACCATGAACAGTGATACCGATGTCGGTAAGAAGCTTGATTTCCTTGTTCAGGAAATGAACAGGGAAGCGAATACAATGCTTTCAAAATCGTCAGACATCACCATGACCGATATTGGCGTCGAGCTTAAGACAGAAATTGAAAAGATCAGAGAACAGGTACAAAACATCGAGTGAGGTCAGTATGAAAAAAGGAGTTCTTGTTGTCGTTTCGGGCTTTTCCGGCGCCGGAAAAGGTACCGTTACAAGAAGACTTGTCGAAGATAATGACGGTTATGCTCTTTCGATATCAGCCACTTCAAGGCAGAAGAGAGAGGGAGAAGAAGAAGGCGTACATTATTTCTTCAAGACAAAAGAGGAATTTGAAAAGCTTATCGCATGCGATGAACTTATAGAGCATGCACAGTATGTGGGCAATTACTACGGAACACCAAAAAAATATGTGGAAGAATGCCTGAACAAGGGTATGAATGTAATACTCGAAATAGAAGTTGTCGGTGCCCTTCAGGTAAAGAAGAAGTATCCTGACGCAATGACGGTCTTTATGACCACAAAGGATGCCGCTACATTAAAAAAACGCCTCGTAGGCAGAGGAACGGAAACACCCGAAAAGATCGAGCAGAGACTTAAAAGAGCGGTCGAAGAAGCAGAGTATATATCTTCATATGACTTCATTCTTGTAAATGACGATCTTGACAGATGCATAGAAGAGCTTAAAGGCCTTGTTGAAAGTTGGCAGGACCTGACCGGGCTCAACGATGAATTTATAGATTTTATCAAAGAGGATTTTAAAAAAGAGTTCTCTTGACACAAAAATAATCAACACATTAACGGAGGAAAAAAATGTTACATCCATCTTACACAGAACCGGTGACGAGCCGGTTGTTGCAAGCAGGTATTCCATCGTTTGCGCTGCTGCAAAGCGCGCAAGACAGCTTGTCAATGAGGCAAACAAGAACAACGAAGATATTCTTGCGGAGGGCGTTGCAAAGCCTGTGTCAGATGCGGTAAAAGAACTTCAGGACGGCAAGATATACATCATGACCGAAGAGGAATACACAGAGGCTCATGAAAAAATGGAAAGTGAGATCGACGACCATGTTGCGGCAAAAGTGGCAGCAAAGCTTGAAGCTATGAAGGAAGCCGCACAGGCAAAGAAGGATGATGATGAAGTTGTCGACTTCGATGATGACGAAGATGACGATGACGATTCCGATGATTCTTTGAATGACGAAGATGATGAGGATGACGAAGAGGACGAATAACGCATAATGATTTTTGGGCTTAAGGAGCTTTTGATTTGAAGGTATTGTTTGTTTCGCTCGGATGCGATAAAAATCTGACTGATTCGGAAAAAATGCTTGGCCTTTTGGCTGATAAGGGTTATTCGTTTGCCGATGACGAATCGGAGGCGGAAATAGCCATAATCAACACCTGCAGCTTTATTTCCGATGCAAAGGAAGAAAGCATCAATGAAATAATCAGGATAGCCGAATACAAAAAGTCGGGAAAGCTTCAGGCTCTTATCATCTGCGGATGCCTTGCCGAAAGGTATAAAGACCAAATAAGCACAGAACTTCCCGAAGTCGACGGTGTTGTCGGCATTGCAGGCTGGGATGAGATCGTAAGGGTAGTCGAAGAAACGCTTAAGAATAAAAAAGCACGGTTCTTCAGGCCTCAAAGCGACAATATCGTCCCCACGTTAAACTGCAGCGCAAAAAGGCATATAACGGGCGGCGGACACTATGCTTATCTGAAGATCGCCGAAGGCTGCAACAAAAGATGTACCTACTGCAGTATACCTTTTATAAGGGGCGGCTATAACAGCGTTCCTATGGAAAGCCTCATTGAGGAAACAGAATATCTCGCCGGACAGGGAGTCAAGGAGCTCATCTTAGTGGCGCAGGAGACTACATGCTACGGCATAGATATATACGGTAAAAAATCTCTTCATATTCTGCTTGAAAAGCTTTCAAAGACCGAAGGCATCGAAATGATAAGGCTGTTTTACTGTTATCCCGAAGAGATAACGGATGAGCTGATAGAAGAGATGAAAAACAACCCTAAGGTCTGCCATTATCTTGATATGCCCCTGCAGCACTCGGAAAACGATATCTTAAAAAGAATGGGCAGAAGGACGACCAGGGAAGAGATCATAGGCCGTATAGAAAAGCTGAGAAAAGAGATACCGGATATTTCTCTCAGAACAACTATAATTTCCGGTTTTCCCGGCGAATCCGAAGAGGATCATAATAATCTCCTCGAGTTCATCGACGAAATGGAATTTGATCATCTCGGTGCATTTGCATATTCACCCGAAGAGGGCACGAAGGCCGAAAAAATACCGGGACAGATAGATGAAGAAACAAAAAAAAGACGCGTGGACGCTATCATGTCGCTTCAGCATGAGATCTGCGCGGATATAAATGAAAGACAGGTCGGCCGCACCTTAAAAGTGATCGTGGATGGTTTTCTTCCGGAGGATCTGGTCTATGCCGGCAGGTCTTATATGGATGCTCCCGATGTCGACGGCCTCGTGTTCTTTAAGAGCAGTGCTTCTTATATGACGGGAGATATTGTGGATGTAAAGATAACAGGCGCTTCCGAATATGATTTGATTGGAGAGGTTTCAAATGAATCTTCCAAATAGACTCACTATTTTGAGAATAATTCTCATACCGTTCTTTGTTTTCTTTTTGCTGACAAACTATTTTGAGTACAGCAAATGGGTCGCACTAATAATATTTACCGTAGCCTCGCTTACCGATATGGCGGACGGCAAGATAGCAAGAAAGAAAAAACTTGTCACAAATTTCGGTAAATTCATGGATCCCGTTGCCGACAAGCTTCTTGTATGTTCGGCCCTTATCTGTTTTGTCGATATGAGAAGGATCCCGACATGGATAGTTCTTATAATTATCGCAAGGGAATTCATCGTTTCGGGGTTCAGACTTGTCGCATCGGAGCAGGGCGTGGTACTTGCCGCGGGAATCTGGGGAAAGTTTAAGACAGCGACCCAGATGGTCATGATCATCGTTCTTATCGCCGATCTGCCCGGAGAACCGGTATATGTGATAGAACAGATACTTATATATGCATCACTTGTCCTCACCATATTCTCGATGATAGATTATTTGTGGACTAACAGAAAGCTTTTATTAAACGGAGGCATTTGATGTCAGATCTCAGATCCATTGCACATAAAATAACAAAAGGAAAAAACGAAAGCGATAACTGGAATCAGTTTTTTACCGAATACAAGGGCTATGTGGGAAGGCTTGCCGGAACACAATTTGCATTAAACCTTGTATCCATAATGATGGACGACCATCTCTGGCAGGAACAGGAACTTTCGGGTATCGGAAAAGAATTCCTTGAATTTGTCGGAACATGCGAAAAGGCCTGTCACCTATAATGACAGGTATCTCATATATCTTTATGTCATGAATATCTCAAAGTACAGATTTGAGGATTATGACATAAAGGGCTATACGGACGCATCCTTTGCGGATGAGCTCATGGCATATATAACAAAGGATAAGGATCAGTCCAACATCAGATACAAGACCATGGATGTCTTAAAGGGTCTGCCTATCAGGCTGACAAAGAAAAGATTCTTTGAGCTTGTAAGGGACGGTTATTCCGTATACAAGGGCGGAAGCATGGAGAGCATAAAGGGGTTTGACTATATGCTCAGATCTGCGGCTCTTCTTAAAGAGCCCGAAGGAATGAGCACATATTTCCCGGCTCTTGACGAATACGACCGCCATTTTGCATCACTTGATATAGAGAGTCTTGACGCGGAAGGCTATTATGACGAAAGCACCAGGCTTGCCGAATGCATCGATTACCTCAATGAACATATTTCATCATGCCAGCTGCTTGCTGAAGGCATAAATCAGCTTTATGCGTTCATACTTACAGGGGATTGCGCTTTTGACGAAGAAAACCTGTCGGCAGTAAAAAAGATCATCAGCATCATAAATAAAGTAGAAGATCCCGCTCTGGGATACGACCTTGATGACGATATGAATGAACTGCTTGAAGGCCTCGAAGGCGTTCAGGAAGAAGAGCTTGAAAGGCTCGAAGACGCCGACGGAGCCCTCGAAGATATCCTGTCATCCAAATTTGCGGCAGCTGCCAATAAGTCCGTGCTTGCCGATTTTATCGTGATCGATAAGCTTAAGATCCTTGTTTCGAGCAGTTATTTTGCCGATACGGATGAGGAGGATGCATCTGAGGTCACGCCCGAAGCGTTCCTTGCACTGCTTAACGATTTTGTAGGGGATATTTCGGACAGCTTTGAGAATAAGTCAAAGACATATGTAAGGGCTCTTATGGCATCATGCATAGGCTGCATGCCAATGAATTTTGAAAACACAACCAAACTCCGTGAGTATATTCTGGGCAGTCTTAATGCCTGCACCAATGCAGCGGAGAAGATGGCACTCGTCGGTCAGCTGCGTGAAATGATGGCTGCCGATATGGATCTGGAGTAACCTAATATGAAATGGATGGAACCTTTTTACATCGGTGATATCGATGCATCCGAGATCGAAGGCATGAAAAAAGAGGCGGAAGATAAAGAATTCCGTAATTACGGCACAAGAGCCTTGATAGTATTGCCTTTTAACAAAAGCAATATGTTTGAGATCATGTCATTTCATCAGCTGGCTATTCCCTATTATTCAACCATCGATCTTTGTGCGGTGGCATTTGCAAAGGACAAAGAGGATGCGGAAAATGTTCTTTGCCGTATAGTGGAGGATATGGAAAAAGCCGGGAAGGGATTTGATGTAAGAAGCTTTTTCAAATAATCGACATATCGGAGAAAAAACGTGGGTATTCTACTTCTTATTTTGAAGATAATAGGTATTATCCTGCTCTCGATCATCGGTCTGATCCTTTTTATTCTGCTCGTAGTACTTATAACACCCGTCAGATACAAGATATCCGGCAGTTATAAACAGAGCAGGCCTGATATCAGCTTATGCGTACATTTCTGGTTCCATTTGGTCAGCTTTAAGGCTGTGTATACCAAAGAAGGCCAAAGTGCCGGGCTGAGGATATTTTTTATCAGGAAAAAAATGATGTCGGGGCATAGCAGTCCGCCGGAAGCCGGTGATGAAAGCAGCTTCGACAAGCTGCCGGAAGATGAGGAAAGCAAAGCTGATGACGGCGGCGAAAATGCCGTGCAGGATACTGATGATGCAAATGTAACTGAAGCTTCGGCGGATGAAACGGCAGGAGAGGAATCAGTAAAAGATACCGAAAGGGATGAGGTCTATGGGGCCGAAGATCCCGAAAAAAATGAAACTGCGGAACCTGAAAACGAGCCGGACAAAAAGGTGGAAGGCGAAAAGAAGGAAGAGCCGCAAACTCTAATAGATAAGATCGCCGGGAAAGTATCAAAGATAATAGAAAAAATATCGGGGCTTTACGCTAAGGTCAAAAAAAAGGCGGACGCTATCAGATGGCTCCTTGAGCAGCCGCCGACCAAAAGACTCATCAAAAGATCGATAAAGCAGCTTAAAAAGACTGTCAGAAGCATTTTGCCGAGAAAGCTGAAAGGTAAAGTTACTCTCGGGCTTGAAGACCCTCAGATGATGGGAAGGATATGCAACTATGCCGGTATCTTTTATCCGTCCATGCCAAAGGGATTTGGTTTTTATCCGGTATTTGGCGAAAAGATAATAGATGCCGAAGGGCTTATAAAAGGCCGTATAATTATGGGAGCACTGCTCGGACATCTTTTGAAGATAGTATTATGCAGAGATTTCTTCAGAACACTTAAAAACTATAAACGCTTTAAAAGGCAATGGAGGTAAAAATGGACAACAATATCAATTCTACCGTAAAATCACTTTTGGACGGACTTAACGGCTTCGTTACTACCAAGACAGTTGTCGGAGAACCCATACATGTGGACGGAGCAGTTTTGATCCCGCTTATTGATGTTACATTCGGCGTAGGTGCAGGAGCTTTTTCGGCAGCCGAAGGTAAAAAAGAAAAGGGCGCCGGAGGAATGAACGGAAAGATGAGTCCATCCTCAGTCCTTGTCATCAAAGACGGAAGCGCTAAGGTCATCAATATCAAAGATACCAATACAATGAACAAGGTCATCGACATGGTTCCCGATATTCTTGCAAAGATCACAAAAAAGGACAAGAACAGCGAGGCTGTTGATGAGGCCATCGACGAGATAAAGAAAGAGAACAAATAAAATAAAAGAGAGCCGGCAAAAAACTGCCGGCTCTCTTTTTGCGCAAAAAAAAGCGGGATCTTTTAAAAGACCCCGCCAAAGTGATTTCATTTAAAAAACATCAAGCTCTCTCAATGTATCCTGAACGCAAGCAGGAAGTACAGATATTGATCCTTCTATTTCCACCGTTATCAAGCTTTACACGTACGGACTGGATGTTTGCCTTCCACATCTTGTTTGCTCTTCTATGAGAATGACTTACAGTATTTCCGAAATGAGCTCCCTTTTCGCAAATTGCACATCTTGCCATGATTTGCACCTCCTTCTTCTTAAAGGATTAAATTAAACAACATTGCAAGTCTAGCAGAAAAAGAAGCTTTTTGCAAGCGATTTTTTACATTTGTTATGATTTTTTTTAAAAAAGATTTGACTCATTCTCCTAAAAAAGATTTTTAAGCAATAAAAAGTATTCCATTTTTGGATAAAAGAGTGTATAATAGCCGTGCTTATCGAATCTCTTATAGATCAAAAGGAAAGAGAGGTGTTTAAATGAAAGGAAAAATCAAAAATGAAATGGGAGAGATCCTGATAGATCTGGAAGTCATATCCCAGTATGCAGGTACGGCTGCCATGGAATGTGCAGGCATCGTAGGTATGGCTGCGGTAAGTATGACGGACGGACTTGTAAAGCTTCTTAAGCGTGAAAGCCTTATGAAGGGTGTGATGGTTCAGATAGTGGATAATGAACTGAACATAGATTTTCATGTAATTGCCGCGTATGGTGTCAGCATTTCAACAGTTATGTCTAATCTCGCGACTACCGTTAAATACCAGGTCGAGAAATTTACCGGTATGAAGGTCGGAAAGATCCGCGTATTTGTAGAAGGTATCCGTGTTATAGACTGATGCGGTTCTTAAAGAGTTAATGAAGGAGGACACAAACGTGTCGAATGAAATGATCGATCCGCAGCTGATGGCTAAAATGTTTTTGGCCGCAGCTCAGAATCTTG
>CADAQV010000185.1 GCA_902790095.1 uncultured Lachnospiraceae bacterium
CATACGGCGGCGGCGCAGGTCTTGTAATGCAGGCTCAGCCCATCTTTGACTGCTATCAGCATGTCAAAAGAAGCATAGGGTGCGATCACCCCGTTATATATATGTCACCTCAGGGCCAGCGGTTCGATCAGAAAAAGGCCGAAGAGCTGTCAGGGTATGAAGACATTGTCATCCTGTGCGGTCATTACGAGGGCATCGATGAGAGAATAATCGACTCCATCGTAACAGAACAGATATCCATAGGAGATTTTGTGCTGACAGGCGGTGAACTGCCCGCAATGATGATAATCGACTGCGTGAGCAGGCTGATTCCCGGAGTATTAAACAACGACGAATCCGCCGGAGACGAGAGCTTTGAAGGCGGCCTTTTGGAATATCCCCAGTACACAAGACCGGAAGTTTTTAACGGTCAGAGAGTTCCCGAGGTTCTGCTTTCGGGCCATCATGGGAAGATAGCGGAGTGGAGAAGGCAGAAGTCCCTTGAAAGGACTTTGATGAACCGCCCGGATCTTTTATACGAAGCAGATCTTACCGAAAAGGACAGGGAATATTTGGGGTCTATAGTTTCCGGAAATCATAACGAAAATTAAAACTGATTTTTTTCAAAAAACAGCTTGCATTATAAAACAAAATATGCTAATATTTTTTGGTCGTGTGCGAAGCATGCGATAAATAAACACAATGTTCCGCTTTTGCTCTTTTTCCCTTGAAATTCAAGGAGGCTTTCAGCTATTATCAATGCATTATGAACATTGGATCGGAGGATGGATGATGAACGAGATCATCAAAAAGCTTGAGGCCGAGCAGCTTAAGAGCGATGTCGGCAATTTTAAGGTCGGCGATACCGTAAAGGTATACGCAAAGATCAAAGAAGGAGACAAGGAGAGAATCCAGGTCTTCGAGGGAACCGTAACAAAGAGACAGAACGGCGGAATCCGCGAAACATTTACTGTTCGTAAGATCTCTAACGGATGCGGTGTAGAAAAAACATGGCCCTTACATTCACCTTCTGTAGAAAAGGTAGAGGTCGTACGTTTAGGTAAGGTACGTCGTGCTAAGCTGTTCTACTTAAGAGAGAGAACCGGTAAGAAGGCTAAGGTCAAGGAATTGGTTAGATAATTCGGATATGACCACTGCTCAGAGGACAGGGCTGCACCTGTCCTCTGATTTTTTAAAACCACTTTGTTTTGTTAAATAACTCACGGATGAATCATATGAAGAAAAAATATCTTATTCCTGCCATTCTGGTCGTGCTCATGCAGGTGGCTCTGGGAGCATTTCTTGTCTTTACATCCTTTTACATGGATGAAAACTATTATCTTGAAATAGACGGCTTCTTTATGCATTTCATGCATGTCCCCGGGGGCACGATGGTAATACTTGCGCTTCATTATATATTATACCCCAAATACGAAAAAAAGATCAGCTTTGTCCTTACGGGCCTTGCCTGTGCATTTATCATATGCAACACGGGGGAGTGCATATTCCTTTTGCAGGAGATGTTCCCGAACGGCTGGATAAAAAATGTATTGTGGTTTATCCTTGCAGATGCGGTCACTTCGGTACTTATAATGTTTTTTCATGCCTTGTTTATTTTTTTTATGAGCAAAAACACATTTGAACATGAAGATGAACAATAAACAGCTTGTATTATCCCTTTAATATATGCTAGAATAGACATGTTTGGATAACAAAAGCTGTCCCCCTGCAAAGAGGTCTGTTATGAAGGAAGAAATGTCCGTATCGGGACTGGCCAGAAAGGTTATCGGCATTTTGGCCGGAATTCTTTTGATCCTTGTACTTGCCCGGTTCTTTTTGGTCAAATTCGGAGTTATCTATATAGCATCGGGGAGTTCGATGAAAAGCACGATCGAAGACGAGGATGTGCTGCTCATAAATGAGATGGCTTATACATTCTCGACTCCAAAAAGATTTGACCTTGTTCTTATAAAGAAAGACAACGGTTACGAAGGCGTAAAGCGAATCGTCGGTCTGCCGGGTGAAAATATCGGCATATCGGGCGGAAAGCTTTTGATAAACGGAAAAGAACTTGAACAAAAATACTGGAATCAGGTCTACGCCCCGCGTATAGGCGAGGTATCTGTGACACTTGCAGAAAAAGAATATTTTGTTTTGGGCGACAATCTTGCGGCCAGCGAAGATTCAAGGTCTGAGGTCATCGGTCCCGTCAAGGAAAGCGAGATAATGGGGATCCCCTGGTTCTGCATCTACCCATTTACCGATATGGGTATTGTCAGGTAATAAATATGGTTATACAATGGTATCCGGGGCATATGGCCCGGGCAAAAAAGGAAATGATCGCAAGCCTTAAGCTTGTGGATATGGTAATAGAGCTGTCGGATGCAAGAATACCGTATTCAAGCCGAAATCCCGATATCGACGGTCTTGCCGCCGGTAAGATAAGGATGATCATTTTAAACAAAGCCGATACTGCCGAAGAAAAGATCACTTCAAAGTGGCTTGAATACTATAAGGAAAAAGGTATTCCGGCTCTTGCCATAGATTCAAGAAATTCAGGCTCGAAAAAGAAGATCATGGAAGCTATAATGAAAGCGGCAGAGATCAAATTCGAACGCGACCGCAAAAAGGGTATCCTTAAAAGACCGGTAAGAGTCATGGTATGCGGCATACCGAATGTCGGAAAATCCACCCTTATAAACACAATAGCCGGAAAGGCCAGCGCAAAGGTCGGAAACAAGCCCGGCGTAACAAAGGGCAATCAATGGATCAGGCTTAACGAAAAGGTAGAGCTTCTTGATACGCCCGGCCTTTTGTGGCCCAAGTTTGAAGATCAGACGGTTGGAAGCAATCTTGCATTTATCGGAAGCATCAACGACGAAATACTGTCAAGATACGATCTTTCCATTTCTCTTGTTGAAAGGCTTAAGGCCTATCCCGGAAAGATAAATGAAAGATACGGCGTAGATGAATCTGTTCCGTCCGCAGATATAATAAAAGCCATCGGCGAGGCAAAGCTCCTTTTGAAAAAGGGAGGAGAGGTCGACGAAGAAAAAGCCTGCCGAATGCTTATAGATGATTTCAGAAGCGGTAAGCTTGGAAGAATAAGTTTGGAATCACCGGATAAAGGAGATAGCAATGTCAGCGAAGAAACAGGAGTTTGAGGTTATTGATATCAATGAGATAGAATCCACACCTGAGGCTAGGAAGGGCAAGACACTCAGCCTTCTCTGGTTTTTGATGTATGTTATATGTATCGTAAGCATATGTCTCGTCATTCTGACATTTTTGCTTCAGAGGTCAAAGGTCGACGGAACATCCATGACGCCGACACTTTCTGACGGACAGGGAGTACTGGTAAACAAATTCTCATATATGGTCTCGAGTCCAAAGAGATATGACATAATCGTCTTCAGATATGACAATTCAAAGAGCGTCAATTATGTAAAGAGGATCATCGGACTTCCCGGTGAGACCGTTCAGATAATCGGCGGACATGTCTACATAAACGGAAAACAGCTTGAAGATGACAAGTTCGGCGATACAGTCATGACTTATGCGGGAATAGCCGAAAATCCCATAAAGCTTGAAGACGGCGAATACTTTGTCCTTGGCGACAACCGCAATTCAAGCTCTGACAGCCGCTACGCGGATGTAGGTATCGTTCACAAGGGACAGATCATAGGAAAGCTTTTCATTAAATAAACCGGGATATATCCATGACACTTGATGAGATAAAGAAAATATTTGCCGAAAAAAGCATCGAAGAATATGACGAGCTTATTTTGAGCTTTGAAAATGATGAAAGAAAAAGCATCAGGCAGTTTCTTGACAGTTGCAGTAAGGTAACTTCTGCAGCAGAAAAGGCCGGAAA
>CADAQV010000186.1 GCA_902790095.1 uncultured Lachnospiraceae bacterium
TATCCGGAGAAAAAGCATCTTTTCACCGAACTGTATGAAAACGAATCGGTGCTTCGCGAAAATGTACCGCTTGAAGAGGGAAGCACATTTGTAACCTGCACCGCGGGCTGCGCATCCTTCCCTGCAGATGCCGACAACTTTTCCGACCTTTTCGGGATCGTGGATAAGACACTTTATATAGGAAAAGGTAAGGGACGCAACTGCTATATCATATATGTTGACGAAAAGCATCGCGATATCGAGATGAAGCATCTTGCAAAAAGAGATTTCACAGCAGATATGGTCAACATACAAAGGCTTTTCAGAAAAGGCAATAATGTAAAGGAAAAGCTGCAGTCCGTTTCAGGATATATATTTGATGCGCTTCACATACAGAATATCTATTATGCAGATAAAGACGGTAACGTCGTATCTGCGCTTGGCGGCGATGAGACCATAAACGCTGCCGGCATATCAAGACATTTCAAGGAAAACATACATAAAACAGGCGATCTTGGCGAGATAGAAAAAAACTATCCGCAGCTGTATGAAGAGTTCGTGCACAGGAAAACGGAATCTCTTATGATAGTGCGTATCGGTGAGGGTGAAAAGGAAGAAGGATGCCTTATCTTCGGTGCACAGAGAAGTCTTCGTATCTGGCAGGAAAACGAAGCCTCAATGGCCTTTTTCCTGGCCTGCCTCATACAGGGCTTTTTAGCCCTTGAAGAAAAGGTTTAAGGCAAAAAACGGCTTAAAAAACGGCCTGAAAAAGAGCCGGAAATGGATGCGGCATTGAGATTAAAGCATCAAGAATCTCTTTGAATAAGTCTCGTTTTCCTTGACAGTTATGGCTGTATCATTTATAATTAGATGTTGTTTTTGGTGAATTGCCAAATGGGATGATATCGGAAAAAACAAGGGGGAACAGATGAAGAAAAGGAAGACAGCGGCTTTTTTCATGACGTTATCGTTACTTGTTTCTTTTACTGTGCCTGCCGGTTTTTCGGATAACGCGCAGATTGCCGATGACCCCGAATTTGAAGCACTTCTTGACGAACAAGGCTTTCCGGAAAGCTACCGCGTAGGTCTTCGCGAGCTTCACAAGATCCACCCCAACTGGACATTCCTCTCTTTTGACACCGGCCTTGACTGGGAATATGTCCTCAATCAGGACAACGGAGAGATGTATCCAAGAAGAAATCTCATCCCCTATACGCCCTATGTTCCGGGATATGAATCCTCCCTTTTTGACACGACGATGGACATATCCTTTGACTGGCTGAATAACGAATACATCGTTCAGTCCGACCCTTACTGGGTGCAGTGCTCAAGGGAATGCGTGGAGTACTATCTTGACCCGCGAAACTTCTTTAATGAAGAAAGAGTGTTCATGTTCGAGCTCCTCACATATAACGAGGGCACGCAGACATTAGAGGGTGTTCAAAAGATACTTAAAGGCTGCTTTATGGACGGCGCCTATATAGACAAAAACGGCACCACAGATGTGGAAAACCCCTATATTGCTTCGGAAAGCCTGCTTGTAACCAATAAATATGTTACGGGAATAGAACCCGGAACCACAACGTCAGATCTCCTTGCGGTCATACAAGTAAAGGAAAATGTCGCAAGCTGCAAGATCTTAAATGCGGATGACAGCTTAAAAGAAGAAAACGAACCCTTAGGTACCGGTGATATAATACGAATAACCTCAAACGAAGGTTATTCTGCATCCTTCCCCATAATTATATTCGGGGATGTAAACGGCGACGGCTTTATCGATGCCACCGACAGATCGTATTATAAAGCATACCTTGACGGTCTTGTCTATCTTTCGGAAGATAAGTTAAAGGCGGCGGATGCCGACCAGGACGGAGACGTGGATGCAGAAGACACGGTCTCAATAAAGGATCATGTTTTCGGCGCAGAGGAAGTATCCCAGGAACAAAAGACCGACATGATAACATATGCCGAGGCCTTTTTCGAGATCGGCAAAGAGCTCAACATCAGCCCATACCACCTTGCTTTCAGAGTAAGACTCGAACAGGGAAGAGGCAAGCAGGCTCAGATATCCGGCACATATCCCGGGTATGAAAACTATTACAACTACTTCAACATAAATGCCGGCGGCATAACAAGAGAGTTTGATGTGGAGAAGGATCATTACAGGCTTTTTTACCATCAATATATGCAGAATATCCTTTCTCCGTATACAGAAGGCTACAGCACCTACAATACCTACAAACAATATGACGCACTTGATGCAAACTACACCTTCAAGATACCGATCTATAACAACATGCCCGAATCCCCCTGCCCAAGACCGGTAAAGGACGGAAATCCCAACAACCACTTAAAGAGTCTTGAGGTGGAAGGCTACAGCGTCGATTTTGCTCATGACACCTTTGAATATGAGATATCTGTTCCGACTGACGTTACAGCGCTTACAGTCTCGGCACAGGTAATAGCTGATACGTCAGGTATTTCCGCGGAAGGAACGGTCGAAAAAGACAAAGCAACAGGTATCGTTACAATAACTTTTGAGCTCGATGAAGAAACGGATATCGTGACCGTTTCGGTCACAGCCGAAAACGGCGATGTCAAGGATTACAATATAAAGCTTAAAAGAATAGAACCGACTAAAACAGAAGAATTAAAGATATCGGGCGCTTAAAGCGCTGAATATAAAGATGCCATTTGGCGGACAGGAGAAAAAAATGAAGCTTAAGAACAAACTTCTGGCAACTTCGCTTTTATGTACGGCAGCCATAGGCTTTGGCGGCACTTATATCTTTGCCGCAGAGACCGTAAACATAGCTGCACCGGGCGCGGTGGACGAAGGCCAGCCGATCAGTGTAACTGTCACTGTATCATCGGATGATTATTCACTCTCGGGCGGCACCACTACCCGCACACTTTATTACGGAGATGAAGCTCATCCTTTCGGAGATATCAATCCCGGAAGCGTAGGAGCCGATGAAAAGACATATTCGGTTACGGTTACCGTTCCGGCAGAATGGGTAGTTCCCGGAAGCCAGGTACCGATCTTTATTTCACCTAACGATGGCACGAGCTTCATGGTAAATGTACCGGACGGAGAGAGCTTTGTTCTCACAGAGAAGGGCTTTACTTCCAACAGAGTGTATGTTGATGTAAATTCAACAAGCACAGAGCCCCCGACAGATCCGCCTACGGATCCGCCTACAGACCCGCCCACGGATCCGCCTACAGATCCGCCTACAGAACCTGTGACAGAGCCTCCGACAGAACCCCCTGTAACACAGCCCGAAAAGACTCTTACAGGCATCGAGGTCACATACACAGGCGGAAACAAGGTCTCAGGTCAGACAGTAACATCTGCAGAGATAACTGTCACCGCGGTTTATTCAGACGGAAGCAGACAGGCAGGCGTGACCGGCTGGGCATGCGCAGAGGTTGGAAATCCCCTTCCGGTAGGAAGCGTTACATTTAACGTTATCTATCAGGGCGCATCGGCAGGATTTGTCGTAAATGTAACGGACGGAGGAGCAACTCCCGCAAATCCCACCACGCCTGAGCCCACAACACCTGCAGAGATGACAGAAACAACTGCAGATATTTCAGAAGAAACAACAGCCGAGCCTGAGACAGAGAGCACATCCACAAAGGAAGGCATCCCCTATATCCAGGTGGTAAGTCCTTTTGGCGGAAGCGACCTTTATCTTGCAACAGACTGGAACGTTTCAGGTGTTGAAGGCTTTGCGGAAACAAAGATCAAGTATGCCAATTACGATGTTAAGGCATTAAAGGATGTAAATGACATCACACTCGTTTACATGACAGATTCAAAGGGTGAGAACGGAAAGTTCTATATCTACGATGAGGATACAGGCAAATTTGCGGTAAGACTTGCTATCCCCACACCCGATACATCATATTATCTTCTTGCATTCCCGGATGATTTCGATTCGACCGGGCTCACAAAGATAAGCCTTTCGTTTGATAACAACGAGACATTCGTAACGGCATATCTCTTAAGCGACAATGCCGAAGACAGACAGAAGGTAGTACTTGTATATGCGCTTAACTCTAAAGGTGAAAAGGGATATTATCGTTTTGATACATCATCTCTTACCTTCGTTAGATATTACGCAGACCGCGGAGTTCAAAATGCACCGGAACCTTCTTCAGATGCACCCTCATCCGCTACAAATCAGACAGTATCCGGTGTCACTGTGGCAGCAGAAAGCTACAATGCGGTAGTTACACAGTACAACACCGACATGAAGGTCAGATTCTACATCATTATCGCACTCGTGATCCTGACAGTCGTACTCTTTGCATTTGTTATCATCCTTGCTCTTAAGCTCAAGAAACTTTACGACGAGTATGATTTCGAAGATGACGATGACGAAGATGATGATAATGATGATGATGATGATGATGATGGCGATGATGACGGAAACGACGGCGACGACGGATATGAAGGCGGCGAAGACGACTTTGCGGACGAAGCACCTCAGCAAAGGCATATTGCACCTCAGCCGGAAGAAGAAATGAGCAACGAAGTACAGTCGGATGAAGACTTCAGAGTAGACCTCTCAAGCATAGATGATGACTGGACCACAGAAAAGTAATTAAAAACCGGGGCCGCTGAATTCATTTCAGCGGCCTTTATTTCACAGGATGAACTAAGATGGATGGATATACAAAAAAAGCAGGTCATGTCCTGCAGACAGCCAGAAGAATGGCACACGAGTTTGAGGAGGCAAGTGTCGACACATACCACCTGACGCGGGCTCTTCTGGCGGAAAAAGACTGTACTGCAAGAAGCATTCTTGAAAACGGAAGACTTTTTCCATGGAACGAGATAGACAGACCCTATGCGGCTCCGCTCAAGGAAATAGAAAATATCAAGCCCTCACCAAGACTTATCGAGGTGCTTGAGACGGCCAAATATTATGCGGAGCTGGCTGAAGAACATGAAGTCGGCACGGAACATCTTCTTCTCGCACTTTTGGAGGTGGATTCCGGCCGCGGCATAGGCGAGCTTGAACGCATCGGATATGACATAGGCGAGCTCAGAAAGAAGACTCTGACCGTCATAGGACATGCGGGTCTTACAAGAGCAGTCATGAATGCCGGCAGGGATCAGGGCATGGGAAGGACTTTGGAACGCTTTGCAAAAGACCTTACCGGCATGGCCGAAATGGGAAAGCTTGATGCGGTCATCGGCCGCGAGGCTGAAATAGACAGGATACTCCGGATACTCTGCAGAAAGACAAAAAACAACCCCTGCCTTATAGGTGAACCCGGAGTCGGAAAGACAGCCATTGTAAACGCTCTTGCGCAGCGCATAGTAAAAGGAGATGTTCCCGAGGCCCTTGCGGACAGAAGGATAATGATGGCGGACATGACAGCCATGGTCGCAGGCACCAAATACAGGGGCGAGTTTGAAGAGAGAATGAAGAATCTCATGGATGAGGTCAGTGCGGACGGACGCATCATTCTCTTTATAGACGAGCTTCATTCGATAGTAGGTGCGGGAGATGCGGAAGGGTCTATGGATGCCGCAAACATAATAAAACCGGCGCTTACAAGGGGAGAGCTTCAGATAATCGGCTCTACGACTGTTGCGGAATACCGCAAATATATAGAAAAAGACGGAGCCCTTGCAAGGCGTTTCCAGTCGGTGCTCGTGGAAGAGCCCGACCGTGACGAATGCATATCGATACTAAAAGGCTTAAGGGAAGCTTTCGAAAAGCATCACGGCGTTAAGATTACGGATGAAGCCATAGAGGCGGCAGTCGATATGTCGGCCAGATACATTCAC
>CADAQV010000187.1 GCA_902790095.1 uncultured Lachnospiraceae bacterium
CATCGTCCATCTGGATGGCGGCCATGTTGACTGACGCCTTGGACATGAGTACTCCGCCGCGCGCCATGGACTCTTTGTGAACATATCCGAAATTGGCCACACTGCCGCCGACATGTCCCGGCACAGGGTCCACCGAAGGCGCCGAGACGGAGAAATCCCTCATACGGACAGTCCCCCAGGAATTGGAAGCAATCCTCTCCGTGCTCTTGTCAAAGACTGCAGCCAGGACTTCCACCCCGGGAGTGGTCTTCAGCGTAAATGTGTGCCTGGATGCAGGCAGGGTCTTGTCCTCAAACGAGGAGAACTCCAGCGGCAGGTCGAGGTTGTGCCTGATCCGCTTCCACATATGATTATAGCTGCGGGAACGGCCGCTGCGGAACCAGAACACATTCACCGCCACGGCGTCGGGCCATGCTTCCTTGTAGGTGTATTCTATTGTCTTGAGGGAGTTTCCGCTGCCACGGCCGCCGCTCACGTGCACTGCCTGGCGCTCGAGGAGATTATAATTTTCGCCATATACTTCCACCACGGCCCAGATCGGTCCTTCCGTACCTCCGATCTCCATCTTGATGGGGGCTCCGGTCTCCGTTTCACGTCCATATGCCCGGAAATAGGCCTCGACCGGTGCATCCAGTGTCCCTGAACCGGGTACGACACGGATGAACCTGTGCTTGTATGTGGCCTTGAGGTCGTTGGGAGAAAGCTGGACGGAGGAAGGCACCAGCGACCTGTCAACTGACGCTTCCGTTTCAAGGGTGAACAATCCCCCGTCAGTGCGCAGTTTCAGGGTGTCGCCGGATTCGACTTCACCGGAAGACAGCTCCTTGCCCTTTTGTACATTCAGGACGAGCATTACCGCTTGGCACAGAAGATCTTAAAGGAATGTCAGAAGGTAGACAAGGGAAATCCCGTGACAAGGCAGTACATCGCGGCCCTTGAGGAACATAAAAAGGCAACTCGCAGCAATTCTTACCGCATGGCTATGAGCCGCGCGGTAGCAGAAGGCGAACAGAGCGATGTCATCATCCCCAAGGCCACAAGGGAATACGGCTCTTATTTCATGTATGTCCTTTACATAATGATAGGCCTTATTCTCGGCGCGGGCCTTGTGTATTTTATCGTTGTTCCCGCGGTCAGGTCAAAGGAACAGGAAAAAAACAATGATTCGCTGTTTGCCTACGAAGATGCGATGAGCGAATGGCAGAATGAAGTAGTTAAGAAAAATTCGGTCATAGAAGAGCTTGAAAAGACCGTGGCCGGCTTAAAAGAGTCCATAGGGAAGTATGAACACAACGAAGAAACGCTCTCGTACGATGTTTTTCTGCCCGTACTTGAGGCTTTTTCAAACGCCAACCCCGAAGCCATAGGCGCCGCCTTTGAAAAGATAGATTTCGATCTTTCAAACGAAGAATATGTCAGGATCTACAACATGTTAAAATCTTACATCCTGTCAGATCTGGGGGCTTATGCCGACTATCAGGCCAGAGCGTACATGTCTCAGAGCAAGTACGAAAAGGCGCTTCAGATGATGAAGTATTCCATAGAGCAGGTCGGATATACAAGCGAAAATACATATTATCTCGGCTTCATTTATCATGTAATGGAACAGAACACCCTGGCGGCATATTTCTATAAATACTGCATGCTGACCTTCCCCGACGGTGAAGCTTACCTCAGCGCGGAGGTAAACTTAAAGACCTTACTCGAGAATAATCCGGATCTTGAGATGCCTAAAGTTGTGGCGGGCGAGCAGGGAAGCGGAAAGAAAGAGTGGACCTTCCTTACGGATGCTGCAGAGGATAAAAAGGAATAGGAGAGAAATGAAATGCCTGTAAGAATTCAAAACAATCTTCCGGCTCAGGCGATACTGGAAGATGAAAATATATTTGTCATGACAGAATACAGGGCTATGCATCAGGATATAAGACAGCTCAATCTGCTTGTCCTGAATCTTATGCCCACAAAAGAAGTGACCGAGACGCAGATCTTAAGGAAGCTTTCAAATACGCCCCTTCAGGTAAGCGTTGAATTCCTTCAGACCGCGACATATACGCCCACACATGTGGATCATCAGCATCTTGATACCTTTTACAAGACATTTGATGAGGTGAAGGACAGAAAATTCGACGGAATGATCATAACGGGCGCTCCTGTTGAAAGAGTGTCATTTGAGGATGTAAATTACTGGAAGGAACTCTGCGAGATAATGGAGTGGACAAAAAGCCACGTTCACTGCACTATGCATGTATGCTGGGGAGCGGTTGCCGGGCTGTATTATCACTATGGTATCACAAAGCATGACATAAAAGGAAAGCTTTCAGGCATTTATGAACATACCATGTGCAAGCCCAAGTCACCGCTTTTCAGAGGCTTTGACGATGTTTTCTATATGCCTCATTCAAGATATACAGAGGTAAAAAGAGAAGAGATAGAGGCTGTTCCCGAGCTTGAAGTCATGGCTGTATCGGAAAAAGCAGGCGTTGCCATAGTAAAGACGACCGACAGCAGGCAGTTCTTCTGCCTTGCACACCCTGAATACGACGCGGACACTCTCAAAAAGGAATATGTAAGAGACTGCGAGAAAGGAATGGATCCGGATATTCCGGAAAACTATTTCCCGGATGATGACCCCACAAAGCCTCCTCTTAACAAGTGGAGATCCACAGGGCAGCTTTTGTATTCAAACTGGCTGAACTATTATGTTTACCAGTCGACTCCTTATGATATCAGGAACATCGGCGAAGAGGACGAGGTCTAGATAGAAAAAGAACAAGCGCCCCTAAAGCGCCTGTTCTCAAATCTAAGAAGGAGGAGAGTGGTCGCTCTCAAATTTAGCGACCGACTATGAAAAAAAATATAACAAAAGTTAAATGTTTCTATGGCTATATAATAGCAAAGAATATTGAATAAAGAATGGTTATATTGTTAACATTTTTTGAACATTGCCAAGATCGTTTCACGATCTTGGCAGTCCGCCAGCCGGACGCATGCGGCTGTCAGATCAAAAAAACTCCGAACGAAGTGAGGAGTTTTTTCAATGAAAGCAAAATCTTTTAATAAATGGGGGAAAAAATGGAAAAAATACTTGTGGTGGATGACGAAAAAGAGATAGTAGAACTCATAGAGATCTACATGGTAGGCGACGGATATCAGGTCTTTAAGGCCTTCAGCGCGGACGGCGCGTTATCCATTCTCGAAAAAGAGGATATATCGCTCATGATAGCCGATATCATGATGCCCGGAATGAACGGTATCGACCTTTGCAAAAGGGTAAGGGAGACAAAAAACATACCGATCATATTCCTAAGCGCAAAGACCTCCGAGCTTGACAAGATAGTCGGACTTGGCGCCGGTGCGGACGATTATCTCACCAAGCCTTTCAGCCCTCTTGAGCTTTCGGCCAGAGTAAAATCGCAGCTGCGCCGTTTCAGGACGCTCAATCCCGCAAATGCTGTCGAGGTCGATCCGGACTCCGTTGAACTTACGAATCTTAAAATAGAGAAAAAGAGCAGAAGAGTATGGGCATACGGCGAAGAGATAAAGCTCACACCCACTGAATTTGAGATACTCTATCTTCTTGCGGCTCACCCCGGGACAGTATATTCCACGGAAGATATTTTCACATCCATCTGGAACGAAAAGGCTTTTGAAGCCAACAATACCGTAATGGTACATGTAAGAAGGTTAAGGACAAAGCGTAAAGAGGACCAACACGAGGATAAGCTCATTTTGACAGTCTGGGGCGTAGGATACAAGAT
>CADAQV010000188.1 GCA_902790095.1 uncultured Lachnospiraceae bacterium
GGCAACGAAGACGACCGGCTTGACAAAGTCCGACATCTCCTTTTCCGTCCCGATCACATAATTATGAAAATCTTTGTGATTCAGCACTCCGATGATGTGGTCAAGGTCATCTTCGAACACAGGCATTCTTGAATATCCGGTTTTTCTGAAGAGCTCTGAAGCCTCTTCCTTGGACATTTCAATATCGATGGCCATGATGTCCACGCGCGGTGTCATGACTTCACCTGCCTCCAGCTCGTTGAATTCGATGGCATTTTGTATCAGTTCGCTCTGATCTTCCTCGATATCTCCTTCAGCCGTTGCTTCTTCTACTATGGTGATCAGTTCATCTTCGGTCATCCCGCGGCTCTGCCCGGTGTGAAACACACGGTTAAGCAGTTTTTTCCATCCGGAGAAGATAAAGTTGAGAGGTGTCAGGATAACGATACATATCTTTATTATCGGTGCCGAGAACATCGAAAAACTCTCCGCCGATTCTTTTGCCAGCGACTTCGGGCTGATCTCGCCGAACACCAGATAGCTTGGCGTAAGTACCGGCGAACAAAGCGGTGCAAACAGTGCGATGTTTCTTGCCATCTGAGGTGCGCGTGCGTTCATATCCATCATGCATACGAACATTCCGAAATATGCTCCGATGATCATGACAGCCGAAAACAGCTTCATGCCTTCCGTAAGCTCTTCTATACGGCTTACGCATGCTCCGGCAAGAGCTGCAAGCACTGCATAGAACAATACTCCGCCGAGTATCAGAAGCACGCCTATCGGAACCATCATAGGGTTAAGTTCGACCGCGCCTTCAGCGCCTCCCATGGATGAAAGCGCCTTTCCTATTGTGTCGAAAAGTCCCAGCCCGCTGCCAGGAAACAAAAGCCTGTTTATGAGAACCGAGCCGCAAAAGCCCGCAACCATAACAAGTATGTCAAGCAGTGATACAACAAATACTGCCAAAACCTTGCCTATAAGAAGCGCAAGAGGCTTTACCGATGTCAAAAGGAATTCTACAAGCTTTGAAGCCTTTTCCTGCAAAACCGCCGATGCGACCTGTTCGCCGCTCATTGAAACAAGCATTATAACTATGCAAAGTACCGTGATACAAAGAGTATACTCTCCGCTGTTGATCCTCGGGCCTTTATTGGTGTTTTCCTCGGACGCAGTATCTTTATCCGGATCGTACTTTATTGTTTCGGATACAGTCTCTGCGCTCAAATATTCGAGCTTGTCTTCCGAGATATTTCTGCTCTTTGAAAGCTGGCGGTTGAAATTTTCGCTGATAAGAGTGCAGACTGCGTTTACTTCGCTCTCATTTACTTTTCCTTTTGCGCCGTAAACGCCTGAGAACATAAATGTCTTGTTTGCATTATCATATTTTACGGAAACAAGCCCGGTGTTCCTGTTCTCTTCGCTGTTTAGATCTAATTTTTCTTCGTCGTATTTTTCTGTTGTGAATTCGACTTTTGCGGGCTTTGCCACATCGCCTTCCATACTGCTTACATCAAGCCAGCTTTTCAGATTCAGGTCTGTCTCATCAACAATTATAAGCTTTTCTATGTTGGTGGTCTTTTCTTTTCCCGAATCACCGTTAAATATGGTCATTACCGGGAGCATGGCAAGCGCAAGCACAAACAATATGGCCATCATAATAATATTGGCCTTGTTTTTAAGCAGCTGTTTGAATGTGAAGGCAAATACATTCTGCCAGCCGAAAAATCTGCTTTTTTTCATAGCTGCCACCTCACTCTTTTGCCTTCTCTACGAAGATATCATGAAGCGAAGGCTCTTTGAGTTCAAAGCGGACAACAGTGATGCCTTCGCCGACAAGCTTCTTTAAAAGTTCCTTTGCCTGATCGTCGCCGGTTACTTTAAGCTGCGAGAAATCAGGTGTTTCCTTTATAGTGGGAATACCCATCTCTTCTGTGATATGCCTAAACTCCTGCTCGCACTTTACGATAAGGTTAACGCGTCCGTAGGATTTCTTGATCTCATTAAGATTGCCCTGTACAACGGCATTTCCATGATGAAGTATGACGATATTCTCGCAGAATTCCTCTACAACTTCCATCTGGTGGCTTGACATTACAACATATTTGCCTTTTTCTACAAGCTCTCTTATAACGCTCTTGAAAAGGTCTGCGTTTACAGGGTCAAGACCGCTCAAAGGCTCGTCGAGGACAACGAAATCGGGGTCAGAGATAAGTGCTGCCATGAGCTGTACTTTCTGCTGATTACCTTTTGAAAGCTGTTCGGGTGTCATGGGCTTGGGCTTTTTCTTGCCATGTGCCTGCGGATAGAAATATTCTTTAAGCTCTAATCTTTCCACCCAGTAATCTATTCTCTTCTTTGCCTCTGCAGGCGCAACATTCTTAAGCTTTGCAAAGTACATCATCTGATCCATAAGGGTGTACTTGGGGTAGAGTCCTCTTTCCTCTGCAAGGTAGCCCACATTTACTGCCATGGGATCAAGGGGCTTTCCGTCCCATAATACCTCTCCCGTATCTCTTGCGAGCATTCCAAGGATCATACGGATGGTCGTGGTCTTTCCGGCACCGTTTGTTCCAAGCAGAGCAAATACGCTTGGGCTGTCGATCTTAAGACTGATGTGGTTTACAACTGTCTTCTCGCCGTATTTCTTACTTAAATCTTTGACTTCTAATGACATCTTAAGTCCTCCCTTAAATGGAATCGTGTTTTATTCTAACCATACTTTTACAGCATAGTTATAAATTTATCAACTTACAAATTTCTTACAGTGCGGTTAACCTCTCATCGCGATGACCGGGCCGCCCTTCTTTTCAAGGTATTCCCTTGTGATTGTCACTGTGCCGATATTGGGATCCTTGGGGATCTCATACATTATATCGAGCATGAACTCTTCTATTATTGCCCTTAAAGCCCTGGCGCCTATATCCTTTTTCATGGCCTCCTGAGCTATCCATAAAAGAGCGTCATCCGTGAATTCAAGCTTCACCTCGTCCATGTCAAGCAGCGCCTGATACTGCTTTATGATGGCATTTTTAGGCTCTGTCAGGATGCGGACAAGACTTTCCTCCGTCATAGGCTTTAAGGTAAATATTATGGGAAGTCTTCCCAAAAACTCAGGTATCATACCAAAAGATCTCAGATCTTCTGTAGTAACTTTGCTGAGTATATCCTTATCCTTGTCATAGGTGTCCTTAAGCTCTGCGCCAAAGCCCATAAGGCTCGTCTTGTGGAGTCTTTCCTTTATCACACCTTCAAGCTCGGGGAAGGCGCCGCCGCAAATAAATAGGATGTTCTTTGTGTTCATGGCGGCAAGGGGCACCATGGCATTTTTTGAATTTGCCCCCACGGGAACTTCCACAACGCTTCCTTCAAGAAGCTTTAAGAGACCCTGTTGTACACTTTCGCCGCTGACATCACGCGAGGTGGTATTCTTTTTCTTTGCGATCTTGTCTATCTCATCTATGAAAACGATACCCTTTTCGGCTTTTTCAACGTCTCCGCCCGCAGCGGCAAGAAGCTTGCTCAAAACGGATTCGATGTCATCGCCTATATATCCGGCCTCTGTAAGGGATGTCGCATCGGATATGGCCAGCGGAACGTCAAGTATCTTTGCAAGGGTCTGTACAAGATATGTTTTTCCGCAGCCTGTGGGGCCTATCATCAAAAGATTTGATTTCTGGATCTCTATATCATCATTCCTTTTTGAAAGGATCCTCTTGTAATGATTATATACGGCGACTGCGATGGTCTTTTTAGCGTGCTCCTGGCCTACCACATAT
>CADAQV010000189.1 GCA_902790095.1 uncultured Lachnospiraceae bacterium
ATGTAGGAAACACCGTCGTCCTCTTCGACAAATGAAGACTTCCTGGTCAGTGGAGTCGAATCCTGAGTGATGCACTCGCCGTCGTCAGACATCGCATATACCATCACAAATTCCGAATGTGAAAGTGTCATGAAGGCCTCTGTGTCAGAGATCTTCATCTTCGACTTTCTTTTGTATGAATCGACCAGGCCGCCCCTTAACGTGATCTCGGAGATCCACATCTCAAAGCCCTGGTCACACTCGAGGAGTGATTCACATGTCGCGGTGTTTTTGTCGATATAGTTGATCTTGTTGCGGTGCAGTGTGTAGAGTGTGCCTTTGACAGGCGATATGTCGCGCGTCAAAGCCCCGCCTGACAGATATCTTATTCCAGGATCATCGCTGTCGGCTATACGCATCATGAAATAGTTGATCGTTTCATTTGACGAAAGATAATAAGGAGAAAAACATGCAGGTTGAAAACAAAAAAAATATGATAGTTATTTCAGGCAGAGTAGATTCCTCAAATGCCGAAAAATTTGAAAGCGATGTTTTCGGATATGCAACAGAGGCACCTGTAGTCATTGATGCTGAAAAACTTGAATATATCTCATCGGCAGGGCTTAGAGTCCTTATGAAGCTTAAGAAAAAGTTTTCCGAAGTCATAGTTAAAAATGTAAATCCGGAAGTGTATGAAATACTGGACATGACAGGCTTTACAAATATACTCACCGTAAAGAAGGCACTGAAAGAGATAGATATTACCGGTCTCGAGATAATAGGCAGGGGTGCAACGGGAGTAGTTTACAGGCTTGATGATGATAAAATCTTAAAGCTGTTTTTCCCGGGAAGGCTCTTATATGGCATAGAATACGAGAAAGAGGCAGCCAAATACGCTTTCATGCTGGGCATTCCGACAGCCATCGCCTACAGCGTCGTTAAAAGCGGAGACAGCTACGGAATAATCTACGAACTTGTAAATTCAAAGACATTGTTTGAAGTGATCGAAGAGTCACCCGAAAAGCATAAAGAGTATGCAAAGAAGTATGTCGATCTTTTAAATGAAGCTCACAAAGCAGATGCCGGAGAATACTTTTTCCCCATGAAGAGCAGACTGATAGAGTCGCTCGGAAAGCTTAAGGGCACTGTGATACCCGAACTTGAATTTGAAAGAGATATCACTCTCTACGACAGGCTTAAAGAAACCAAAAACTTTATTCACGGCGATGCACATCCCGGCAACGTAATGGTAATGGGCGATGAGCTGATCTTTATCGATATGACGTCTGCCTCAACGGGCGACCCCATGTTTGATATCATAAGCCTCGGAAGTATGATAAGCCTGGAGACAAAGCTTCAGCCAAGAGAAAAGTATCTTGAGCTTTATAAGACAGAGCCCGAAAAGGCATATGCTTTCTGGCGCGAGGTAATGAAGATATACTTTAATACAGAGGATGAGGCAGTGCTTGACAAAGAGGAAAAGTATATAGAAGCCGCTGCGGCAATGAGAATGATGCTCGGCGTTTTGTATATGCCGGGCAGATTCCCTGCGGATGCAAATACCACCCTCAGAGATATAATGAATGAATACTTTGACCTATAAGTCAATGTGATCCATAAAGCTGCATAAAATAAATAACCGGAGGACAATTACAAATGGACATGCAGATGAATTTCATCAGAAAGCTTCCCACACCAAAGGAAGTAAAGGAGATGTTTCCTTTAAACGAATCCATAATTCAGGTGAAGGAAGCAAGAGACGCAAGGATAAGAGATATATTTGAGGGAAAGGATGACATATTTCTTCTTATAATCGGCCCCTGCTCTGCGGACAACGAAGAGTCGGTTCTCGATTACATGACAAGACTTGCAAAGGTTCAGGAAAAGGTAAAGGATAAGATATTTATCATTCCGAGAGTCTACACAAACAAGCCAAGAACAAAGGGCGTAGGTTACAAGGGCATGATGCATCAGCCCGATCCCACCAAGGAAGAGGATATGCTTGCCGGCATCATCGCCATAAGAGAAATGCATGCAAGAGTAGTCAATGAAACAGGATTTACCTGTGCTGAGGAAATGCTCTATCCCGAAAACCACAGATATCTTTCGGACCTTCTTTCATACGTTGCGATCGGCGCAAGATCCGTCGAGGATCAGCAGCACAGAATAGTTGCAAGCGGCGTCGGCATTCCTGTCGGAATGAAGAACCCCACGGGTGGAGATATCTCCGTAATGATGAATTCCATCACCGCGGCACAGAGCAGCCAGAAGTTCCTCTACAGAGGCTGGGAGGTAACGACAAACGGCAACCCCCTGGCGCACGCTATCCTTAGAGGCTACGTGGATGCATACGGAAGAAGCCATTCGAATTATCACTATGAAGACCTTATCGGCCTTTACGAATACTATCAGAAGGAAAAACTTGCTAACCCGGCTGTAATTGTTGACTGTAATCACGCAAATTCAGGCAAGAAATATCTCGAACAGATCAGGATCTCAAAGGACGTTCTGCACTCATGCCGCATGTCGGATGAGATAAAGGGTCTTGTAAAGGGACTTATGATAGAGAGTTACATCGAAGACGGATGTCAGCCTGTAGGCGGCGGCGTTTACGGAAAATCAATCACTGATCCCTGCCTTGGCTGGGAAAAGACCGAAAAGCTCATCCTCGAGCTTGCGGATATTTTATGATAAAATTTTCTTTATGTCACCCGGAGTATCTTCGGGTGACATAAGTGCGTGAAAAGGGTACAAAATGAAATCGACACTTAAAAGGACCTGGGCCGAAATAGACCTTGGTGCGCTTGAATACAATTACAAAAAAATAAGAGAGCACATAGGAGAAAACGTTAAATTTCTCGGTGTGGTAAAGGCGGATGCCTACGGACACGGCTCTGTCATGGTGGCAGGAAAGCTGCAGCAGCTCGGCGCTGATTACCTTGCCGTAAGCAGCATAGACGAAGCCATGGAACTTCGCATAAACGGCATTACCATGCCCATACTTATCCTCGGGCACACACCCAAGGAACAGGTGGACAGGCTGATCTGCTTTAACATAACCCAGGCAGTTACCTGCGAGGCAAAGGCGGAAGAATATTCCGAAATGGCTATGCAGTACGGCGGATGCCTTAAAGTCCACATAAAGGTGGATACGGGCATGTCAAGACTCGGCTATCTTTGCGAGGGAGATCATTTCGAGACAGGAGTGGACGGAATAGTTCGCGCTCTCAGCCTCCCGGGCCTTGACGCAGAGGGTATATTTACCCATTTTGCCGTTGCCGACGAACACGGAGAAGAATACAAAGCCCTTACCATGCACCAGTTCGATCTTTTTACGAGTGTCATAGAGGAAACAGAAAAAAGAACAGGAAGGCGCTTTAAGATACGCCACTGCGCAAACACCGGCGCCACTTACAGTTATCCCGAGACACACCTTGATATGGTAAGACCCGGCCTTCTTTTGTACGGATACGGCGAATTTGCAAGGATGCTCGGCTTAAAGCCCGTAATGAGCATGAAAACTACCATAAGCACCATAAAAGTATATCCCGCCGGCACAAGAATAAGCTACGGCGGCACATATATAACAGATAAAACAACAAGAGTCGGAGTTGTCCCCTACGGCTATGCCGACGGTTTTTTCAGGACTCTTTCCGGCAAGTGGAGCATGATGACCTCAGATGGCCCCGCCCCTCAGCTTGGCAAGATCTGCATGGATATGTGCATGATCGATCTTTCAGACAAACCGGACGTCGTTGTCGGCAGCGAAGTAACCAT
>CADAQV010000190.1 GCA_902790095.1 uncultured Lachnospiraceae bacterium
AAGACGGTCGATCTTACATTCACAGCTGCACAGAGTATGGAAGTTGCCGAGTGGGCTTTCCATCTGGGCGGTGACGGACAGTACACACCCGGCGGATGCTTCCCTGCGGGCACAGTCATCACATTTGACAACATGTCACTTATAGACCTCACCTCCGATGAGAACGACTATGTCAAGGCTGAAAGCTGGCAAAGGTCGGGAGTCCTCACAAACCAGCTCGGATATTTTAAGGACACCGCAAAAAAGGCAACACTTCTTTGCGACGATTCCTCACCAGTAGGTTTTGAGGTCCTGGATGAAGACGGCAAGACAGTATATGAAGGCAAATCTCAGCCCTTCGGATATGATAATGATTCAGGCGACAATGTTCATATCCTTGATTTTTCGGATTTTGAAGATGAGGGCGTATACATGATAAAGGCGGAAAACGGCGCATCCTCGCGTGAATTCTCAATAGAAGATGCAAAGACCTATTCGGCTCTTTTGTACGATGCTCTCAACTATTTCTATCAGAACCGTTCCGGCATAAAGATAGAAGGAAAATATATAACATCCGGCGGCGCCGATTCGCTTGCAAGAGCGGCAGGACATTCTTCGGATAACGCCGCAATAGTGACAGACTGGAACAATGTCACCTCGACCTCCGGCTCGCAGGATGTAACAGGCGGCTGGTATGATGCGGGCGACCATGGAAAATATGTTGTAAACGGCGGCGAATCCCTGTGGCTTTTGCAGAATCTCTATGAGATGAGTCTGGCTCAGGGCTTTGAAGATGTATTTGCGGACGGCAGCATGAATATCCCCGAAAACAACAACGGCTACCCCGATCTTTTGGACGAGGCAAGATACGAGCTTGAATGGATGTTCAGGATGCTCGTAAAGAGCGGTGACAAGCAGGATATGGTATATCACAAGGTCCATGACGAAAAATGGACCGGCCTTGCCGTTGCCCCTGCGGATGATACCGAAAAGCGTGTTCTTATGCCTCCTACCACAGCGGCAACTCTTAACGTTTCCGCCTGCGCGGCACAGGCTGCAAGACTCTGGAAGGGCATAGACGATGATTTTGCGGACGAATGCCTCGATATCGCAAAGAGGACTTACAAGGCCGCAAAGGCCAATCCTTCTCTTTACGCGCCTCTTACCGCGACATCGGGCGGCGGCGGAGCATATGGCGATGATGATGTGACGGATGAATTCTACTGGGCGGCAACAGAGCTTTTCATAACCACGGGCGATGACGATTACTATGATGACATGAAGGATTCGGATTTCTTCATGAAAGCGGAGACCACACTTACCGGCGGAGAGAGCGTTGATGCATGCGGTGCCTTTGACTGGGGCCACACATCCACAATGGGTACCATAAGCGTTGTTTTAAACAAAAAGAGCTTTGATTCTTCCGACTATGATGACGCACTTGAAAACATATCAGATGCTGCGGAAAGCTTTATAAAAATAGAGAATGAACAGGGCTACGGACAGCCGTATAAGTCTTCCACAATAAGCTTTGAAGATTCCGACGAAGGCTACATGTGGGGCTCAAACTCATTTGTAACAGATAACGCCATTGTAATAGCATATGCCGCAATGTATGCTGATGAGGATATGAAGGACGGCGTTGTGAGTGCAATGGACTATATCCTCGGCCGAAACCCCATGGATTATTCCTATGTCACAGGCTATGGCACGCACACTGTAATGTATCCCCACCACAGATGGTGGTCAAACCTTCTTGACGCTTCATTCCCGCTTGCACCCTCGGGCGTTATGGTCGGCGGACCGAACAGCGGCATGCAGGATCCCTGGGTAAAGGGCTCCGGCTGGAAGAAGGGAACTATAGCTCCCGCAAAATGTTACCTCGATCACATCGAAGCATGGTCGGTAAACGAATGTACCATCAACTGGAACGCTCCTTGTGCATGGCTTGCCGCATATCTCACGGCCGGCAGCGATGAAGGTATCATAATCGGAAGCACCGGAAGCGGAAACGGCATAACCGTTGCAAACAAGGAAAACAACACGGCCGATCCCGGCGAGGATGAGTCGGCCGAAAGTGAATACTCACAAAAGAGCAACGATAAGTCCGACAACGAAAAGAGCAGCTCAAAGACGGAAAAAGAAACAAAGAGGTCCTCATCGGAAAACAAGAATACGGGAAATGACAGCAAGGAAGCTGACAATACCGATTCGTCAAAGGATGAAGAAAAGACAGATGAGGGCGGAAACAAAATGGCTTTGTACATAGTCATAGCCATTTTGATATTTATATTCCTGATCGTAACCGAAATATTCGTATATAAAGTGTTGAAGCTGAAAGACAAGTCAGGGAAAAATGAATAAGATATACTACAAAGATGTCAGAAAAAACATAGCAAAAAAAGTGGTGTCATGGATATCCGTTGTCGTTATCATTATGATCAGCGTAACGGCATACCTTTGTACATCCTTTATTTCAACCGCACTCGGCAAAAGCGCCGCGAAATACTACAAGGAAACGAACTTCAGGGACTTCGAGATGATCTCATCTCTTGGCGTGACAAGCGGCGGCATAACGATAATGAAGGGTGTCAAAGGCGTAAAGGACGTTGAAGGCGAGATCAGCATGGGCGCCGTCGTGGAAGTTGACGGCGAAAAGATGCCGCTGCAGCTGCTTTCACTCACCGAAAGGATCAACAAACCCAAGGTCATAGAGGGAAAGCTGCCAACCGAAAAAGGGCAGATGCTCATGGACGCCGACACCATGGAAAAGAACGGCTTTAAGATAGGTGATACGGTAAAGGTCAGCCCCGGGAAGGGCGGCGTAAATGCCTTGCTCAAGATAAAGTCCACAAGCTTTACGATAGTGGGCAGCTGTTTTACGGCAGACAAGACCACAAGGGGCAAGAAGGATTCTGCGGTGATATTGCCCGATGAATTCTCATCCGACCTCATAGATGAGCCGTTTTACACGGGCGCACTTGTGACAGTCGAAGACACAGGGGTGAGCGACATCTTTTCGGATAAGTATTTTGAAAAGGTCTCGGAAATCGAGGACGACCTTAGAAAAATGAGCGACGTTCTTGCAAACGACCATCTCGCCACCTTAAACAGGGTCATCGGAGAAAAGAAGGAAGCTGTAAGAACCATTATCGAAGACATTGCAAAGGCAATAACCGAAAACTATGATGTGGACAGTGAAAAGCTGCAGGCATATATCGACGATAATATCGATGACCTTATAGACAAGGTATTCAATTCCTTCGATTCCCTCGGAAAGAGTAAATGGGTGGTCTTAAACAGAAAGCTCAATGAAGGCTTCCCCGAGATTCAGCACGCAAAAAAGGCCATAGAGATAATGGGTACATACTTTACACCTCTTTTCCTGGTGATAGCTGCCCTTGTCATATTCTTTACGGTCACCATAATGATAAACGAGCAGAGCAGGCTCATAGGCGCACAGAAGGCCCTTGGATTTAAGAAAAAGGAGATCAGAAGAAAATATCTCATTTTCGGTCTCTCCGCCGCAGTATTCGGTGTGATCTTAGGCATCGGCGGCGGGCTTTTGCTCGAGGTCATAGTCCTTCGGATGTTCACATCCCTTTACTCATTCGGAAGGGCGGAAACGATATTTGATCCCATAAAGCTTCTGATAATCCTGTCAGGCGTGCTCATACTTACGGCCTTTGTTATCATGCTTGCCTGCAAGAGGCTGCTTAAATGTTCTCCGACCGGCCTCATGAGCGGTGTCGAGCCACAGACAAGAAG
>CADAQV010000191.1 GCA_902790095.1 uncultured Lachnospiraceae bacterium
ACGGACGTCTGCTATTAGAACCACACAGAAATAACCATCCGAGTTCATGCGGGGCATGACTCGTCTGGTCATTCCTGTATGGTTCTGAATAGTTACAAAGTAATACAGACCCAGGAGGAGTTATTTATGGCATCCAGGATCGAGGATGAGACCGTATGCAGCTTTTGCGGTAAGCCTGCCAGAAAGGTAAAGCGTCTCATAAGGGGACTGGACGAGGCATATATCTGTGATAAATGCGTCGGACTTTGCATGGACATGCTTTACGAGCAGGAGCTTGAGGAGAAGGATGATGATGACGAATTTGCCATCAATCTCATGAAGCCGCGGGAGATAAAAGAAAAACTGGACGAATATGTTGTCGGACAGGAAGAGGCAAAGATAGCTTTAAGCGTTGCCGTATACAACCATTACAAAAGGATAGTTGCGGGAAAGAAAGAGGAAGAGATCGAGATCCAGAAGAGCAATGTTCTGCTCCTTGGACCTACGGGCTCCGGAAAGACTTTCCTTGCCCAGACCCTTGCAAAGATACTTAATGTTCCGTTTGCCATTGCAGACGCCACCACTCTTACAGAGGCAGGCTATGTAGGTGAGGACGTAGAAAACATACTGCTTAAGCTTATTCAGGCAGCAGACTACGACATCGAACGTGCGCAAAAGGGAATCGTTTACATAGATGAAATAGACAAGATATCAAAAAAGGGAGAGAACGTATCCATCACAAGAGATGTTTCCGGTGAAGGCGTTCAGCAGGCTCTCCTTAAGATACTTGAGGGAACTGTTGCCAGCGTTCCGCCCCAGGGAGGCAGAAAGCATCCTTCACAGGAAATGCTGATAATAGACACTACCAACATCCTTTTCATCTGCGGCGGAGCCTTCGACGGGCTTGACGCGATAATCGAAAACCGTCTCGGTCACAAGAATATCGGTTTCAATTCATCAGTGACCAGCAAGATAGAAAAAAATACAGGTGAACTCTTTAAAGAGGTCATGCCGCAGGACCTTGTCAAATTCGGAATAATCCCCGAATTTGTCGGACGCTGTCCCGTTGTCTGCGCCCTTGACCTTTTGGACAGAGAGGCACTGCTGCGCATACTCACAGAGCCAAAGAACGCTCTTGTAAAGCAGTATCAGTATCTTCTTTCTATGGACGATGTAAATCTTAAATTCGATCGTCATGCGCTCGAGAGAATAGCAGATCTTTCGCTTGAGCGGAAAACAGGGGCCAGAGGACTTCGTGCCATCATGGAAAATGTCATGAAAAAGGCGATGTTTGACTGCCCTTCGGATCCTTCCATCGGCGGATGTACCGTGACGGCGGATGCCGTGGACGGCAAGGAAGGTGTTAAATACATCTATCGCGATCCGGAAGAAGTAGCGAAAAACGAAAGAGCCAGAAAATTTGCCGAGGCAAAAAAGCTTGCGGGAAAATAATGCCCGGATCAAAGAGGCAAAAGGCTTTTTGAAATTAAAAGATGCAAAGCGATCCGGGCAGGCAAAGGCCTGCCCGGTTTTACTTAAAAAAGGTGAAAAATGGATTATCTTACAATACCACTTATAAAGATAAACGGAAGAGGACTCTTTCCGGGCATGAGGACCGAGCTTTTGTTGAGGAGAAGTCCCGAAACGGAAGAGATAATAAGATCTTTCAAAAAACGTGAAAATGAATTTGCCGTTTTCTTTGCAAAGAATACACTTTCCGAAAAAAGTGTGGTCCTTCCAAAAGAATACGAAGTCTATACATACGGAGTGCTTGTAAGGCTGATCAAAATATCCGGAGGGGAGGGAGATAGGCTCCTTCGATTTGATATTGATGTAGTCGACAGGCTTGAGCTTTTGTCGGAGGGAAACGGAATATATGCAAATGTTCATGTGATCTCGCCTTCAAATGTTTTGGAAGGCTCCGCCGAACTTGAAGCAGCCTATAAAGAAAGCCTTCGCGACAGCTATTTTGAATACAACAGGCTCAGGGCAGAAACGGAAAAAAGGCCGGGCATCATGCCTCCGCCGGTGGAGACTCTTAATATCTCATATCCTTTAGCAGTGCTCCTTGGACATGTCATGGGCGTTATAGAATATGACGCGGAAGATGCCCAGTCATTCCTTGCCACAGACGATCTTGAAGGCAGATTCTTCATCTGCATGGACAAACTTAAAGAGGCGAGTGAAGTAAAGCGCCTTAAGGCGGACATTGCCGCTAAAGTGCGGGATGGTCTTTCCGAAAAACAAAAGCAGGCAGTTTTAAACGAAGAGATGAACGTCATCAGAAAACAGATGAATGACGGTAACGAGCCTGCGGATGAATACAGAGAAAAGCTTAAAACCCTTGACGCGCCCGAAGCCGTAAAGGAAAAGCTCGAAAAAGAGATAGGCAGACTTGAGCGCACGCCGATGGGCGGCGCAGAAGCGGGAGTTCTTGCCAACTATATAGAAAACCTTCTTGAGTTCCCGTGGAATATAAGCACGGAAGATGCGGGATCGATAAAGGATGCGCGAAGCGTGCTTGACGAAGATCATTACGGCCTTGACAAGGTAAAGGAAAGAATACTCGAATACCTGGCCGTAAGAGAGCTTACCGGAACGCCGCAGGGCACTATACTCTGCCTTGCGGGGCCTCCCGGAACGGGAAAGACATCCATTGTAAAAAGCGTAGCGAGAGCTCTTGGCAGAAAATATGTCAGGATAAGTCTCGGAGGCGTTCATGATGAAGCCGAAATAAGAGGACACAGAAAGACATATGTGGGCGCTATGCCGGGAAGAATAGCGTATGCCATAAAGCAGGCGGGTGTGATAAACCCCGTAATGCTGCTTGACGAGCTTGACAAAATGGGCATGGACGGTGTACACGGAAGCCCCGCGGATGCCATGCTCGAGGTTCTTGACTCAGAGCAGAACGTGACCTTCAGGGATCACTATATGGAAGTGCCATTAGACCTTTCAAGAGTCATCTTTATTGCCACGGCAAACGACAAGACACATATACCGGCGGCTCTTTATGACAGGCTCGATATCATAGATGTGGACAGCTATACGGCTCCCGAAAAGCTTCATATAGCGGATAAATACCTCATTGAAAAGCAGATGAAAAAGAACGGCCTTTCGGCGGGACAGCTCTGCATCTGCGAGGGAGTCATCGAAAAGATGATACATGATTATACCCGTGAGGCAGGTGTCAGAGAGCTCGAAAGGCGCATTGCAGCCATATGCCGTAAGACAGCCCTCCGTATAATGGAGAATAATGAAGAAAGTATAAAAATAACGGTTGAAAACCTTGACGAATTCCTCGGAAAACCCTATCATAACAGTGAGGAAAACGATCACCTTGACAAAAAGGGCGTGGTGCACGGTCTGGCATGGACTGCCGCAGGCGGAGTGGTCCTTGATGTTGAAGCTGCGCTTATGCCGGGAAAGGGCGAACTCATCCTCACAGGCCATATGGGCGATGTCATGAAAGAATCCGCAAGGATCGCTCTTTCTCTAGTGCGAAGCAAAACAGATGCGGCGGATGTCTTTGAAAATTCCAATTTTCATATACATATCCCCGAAGGCGCGGTTCCAAAGGACGGCCCGAGCGCGGGCATAACGCTTTCAACAGTCATCTATTCTCTTGTTACCGGGCTTAAGGTGCGGGGAAATGTGGCGATGACGGGTGAAGTGACGCTTACGGGAAGAGTGCTTGCGATAGGGGGCCTCAGAGAAAAACTTCTGGCAGCCAAAAACGCAGGTTTTGAAAAGGCCAT
>CADAQV010000192.1 GCA_902790095.1 uncultured Lachnospiraceae bacterium
CGGGAAGACCTGAAAATCCCATTTCCTCTATCTTTGCAAGGCTCTTTGCTGCCGAAGGCTCAAAGATGACACCGTCTGCTCCGTATATCTCTTTTGCAACCGTTTCGATCTTTTCTTTTAAGGGAAGATCGTCATCATATATGGGTTTGAAATTATTATCTTTTGTCTCTATTGCATTAATGACTTTTTCGGCAAGCTCAATTCCGCCTTCTCCACCCTTTTCCCATACGCTTGCAAGAGCGAATTCACAGCCCTTCTTTTCGCAGAAATCCTTTATAAAGTCATATTCCTCCTGCGTATCGGAAACAAAGGAATTAAGTGTAACAACTACCGGCACACCGAACTTCTGAAGATTTTCGATATGCTTTTCAAGGTTTACTATGCCCCTTGAAAGTGCACCCGGATCGGGCTTTGAAAGGTCTGCCTTTGCGACGCCGCCGTTATACTTAAGCGCTCTTACCGTTGCCACAAGTACCACAGCATCCGGCTTCAGACCTGCTATACGGCACTTGATGTCCATAAACTTTTCTGCACCGAGATCCGCACCGAATCCTGCCTCTGTTATGCAGTAATCGGCAAGCTTAAGGCCGAGCTTTGTTGCCCTGATACTGTTGCAGCCGTGTGCGATATTTGCAAACGGACCGCCGTGTACTATTGCAGGTGTGTGCTCAAGGGTCTGGATAAGGTTAGGCTTTATGGCATCCTTTAAAAGCGCTGCCATTGCCCCCACCGCCTTAAGATCCTTTGCGGTTACCGGCTCGCCTTTTCTGTTATATGCAACTATTATCTTTCCGAGACGTTCTTTAAGATCTTTCATATTCTTTGACATGCAAAGAATTGCCATGGTCTCCGTAGCTACCGTTATTACGAAATGATCCTCTCTTACAAAGCCATCGGCCTTTGTTCCAAGGCCTATAACGATGTTTCTTAAGGCTCTGTCGTTCATATCCACGCATCTTTTCCAGATAATGTTTCTGGTGTCGATATCAAGCTCGTTGCCCTGCTGGATATGATTGTCAAGAAGAGCTGCAAGAAGATTTGTGGCGGATGTTATGGCATGAAAATCGCCTGTAAAGTGAAGGTTTAATTCATCCATGGGAACGACCTGGGAATAGCCGCCGCCTGCTGCGCCGCCCTTTACTCCAAAGCAAGGTCCAAGTGACGGCTCCCTAAGAGCTATGACAGCTTTTTTCCCAAGCTTTGCAAAAGCCTGTCCGAGGCCTACCGTAACCGTTGTCTTGCCTTCGCCGGCCGGGGTCGGATTAATGGCTGTGACAAGGATCAGTTTTCCGTCAGGCTCTCCTGAAACTCTGTCTTCAAGCTCTGATGAAAGCTTTGCCTTGTATTTTCCGTAACATTCAAGCTCATCTGCGGTTATGCCGAGTTTTTCGGCAACTTCCCATATCGGGACCATTTTTGCTTCCTGAGCGATCTCTATATCAGTCTTCATCTTGCACCTTCCTTATAAGGATTATTTTTTCATTAACTGTTCAAACTGCGGAAGAGTCATACGGATCTCCCTCGGTTTGGTGGAATCCTCCGGTCCGACAACTCCCATTTCGCAAAGCGTATCCATTATCCTTGCTGCCCTGTTAAAGCCTATTCTGAACTTTCTCTGAAGCATGGTTATGGAAGCCTTGTTGTTTTCGATTATCATCCTTCCGACATCATAAAGAAGCGGTTCGTCGGGTTCTTCTTCCTGCTTTCTTTCCGCAGTCTGCTTTGCGGCCTGGCTCTCTTCGATGACTTTTGTTATGTTTTCATCCATGCCGCCACCTTCAACATTGCCTTCGTTTTTGAGATAATCGACTACCTGATTGATCTCTTCGTCCGTGACAAAAGGCCCCTGAAGACGTACGGGCTTTTGTGCGCCTACAGGATAATAGAGCATATCACCGTTTCCGAGAAGCTTTTCAGCGCCGACCATATCGATCATTGTCCTTGAATCTATACCGGATGCAACGGCCAAAGCGATACGCGAAGGCACGTTAGCCTTAATGGTACCGGTAACGACATTCGTTGTGGGACGCTGTGTTATAAGTATCAGGTGGATACCCGATGCACGGCCCATCTGGGCGATGTGCTGGATATTGTCTTCTACCTCTGTGGGTGCGCTCATCATAAGATCGGCAAGCTCGTCCACTATAATGACGATCTGCGGAAGAGGCTTTAAGCCGTTTGTGTCATATACCGCCTGCCGGGATACTTTTTCGTTGTATCCCGCAAGGTCGCGTACATTGCTTTCGGCAAAAAGCTTGTACCTTTTTGTCATCTCTGTCACTGCCCATGCAAGTGCGCCGCAGGCATGCCTGGGGTCTGTAATTACAGGCCTTAACAGATGAGGTATACCATTGTATGGTTTAAGCTCTACTACCTTGGGGTCGATCATCAAAAGCTTTACCTGACTGGGTGCCGCATGATAGATAAGGCTCACTATTATGGTGTTTACGCATACCGATTTTCCCGAGCCCGTGGTACCGGCGATCAGAAGGTGGGGCATCTTTGCGATATCACCGATGACATTCTGTCCGCCGATATCCTTTCCGACGGTAAATGCAAGCTTTGATTTATGCTCCCTGAATTCCCTGCACTCAAGCATCTCTCTTAAAGTGACCATGGATTTTTCCTTATTTGGAACTTCTATACCTACGGCAGCCTTGCCGGGGATGGGAGCTTCTATTCTAATATCAGATGCTGCAAGATTGAGCTTGATATCATCCTGCAGGCCGACTATCCTTGATACCTTTACGCCGGTATCGGGGGTGAGTTCATATCTTGTGACCGAAGGGCCGCATGTCACATCTGTGACACTTGCGCCTACTCCAAAGCTCTTAAGGACCGACTGAAGCCTTTCCGCAGTCTCTTTAAGCTGTTCGCGGTTGTTCTTTTTCACGCCGGAACCTGCGTTTAAGAGCGCAAGGGGCGGGAACTTGTATTTCTTTTCGGGCTGCTTCTTTTTTGCTGCCTCCTCAAGTTCTTTTTCTATCTTTTCTTCCTCATCGTCGTCATATTCCTGACCTGTACCATGAGGATCCTTTGCATCTGCCTTAAGATCTATAAGTGTCGTGCCACCTGTGCCGAGAGTCGATCTGATGACCTGACCTCCGGCTGTCTCGATGACCCTTTCATCCTCGTTTGTAATCGGCGCGAAAGGCTTTCTTACAGGTGCGTTGGGGTCCCTTAGCGGGTTATCTGCTGCCGGAGCATCCACAAGTACAAACCCTGTGCCGGGGTCTTCTGAGGGAGCAGGCTGAACAGGCTGTTCAGGCACAGTGACAGTTTTTTCAGGCTCAGGTGCGCTATCCTTATCATTTGCGAAAAGATCTCTGACGGGGAGGGGTTCGGAATCGCGTTTTTCGTCCTCATCGACCTGTTTATCGTTTTTGTTTTTCTTATTGAATTCGTCATCCGAAAGAAGGAATGAAGGTATCCTTTTTCTTTCCTCTTCGGGCGAACGCTTGCGGCTCTTAAAGATACCGGGGATCTTTGACCCGGTGCCCTTGCTTTCTTTTTCGCCCGTTTCAGAGCCTGTAAGAATATTAAGGTCAGAGGAAAGATCTATTTCATCCCCTGCAGCAGCTCTTTCCTGCTTTTTGACTTCGGCCTCCTTTACTTCGGGCCTTGTAAGCTGAGGTCTTACAGGCTTATCGGGTCTGCCGAGTCTTGTATTGCTCTCTTCTTCAAGTCT
>CADAQV010000193.1 GCA_902790095.1 uncultured Lachnospiraceae bacterium
GGTGAGGCAGACGACATTGTTCAGACAAACGACGGAGTTTTGTGGATAGGAACATATGCCGGGCTCTACCGCTACAACGGCCGCGAATTCAAGTGGATAGACAGCTTCGAAAATGTAAAGAATGTCAATTGCCTTTATGTGGACGAAGAGGGCCGTCTTTGGATAGGCACAAACGACAACGGGCTTGCCATAGTCATCCGCGAAAAGGTCGTAAATGTGCTTGATCAGTCATCCGGCCTTCCGTCAAATTCGGTAAAAAGCATCGTCCGCGCATCGGACGGATATTATTATGTGGGAACCACCGGCAGCATGCAGGTACTGGTCATGAACAACGGCCTTGACGCGGTAAATACCCTGCAGGAAGTAAATTATGTCGAAAGCGTTGCGGCAGATGAAAAAGGCCATGTTGCGGCGATCACCTCCGCCGGAGGTCTTTACATACTTAAAGGCGGCGAAATAGTAAGCAGTACATGGCTTACAGAAGGAACCGAGCAGTACAACTGCGTCGCATTTGCGCCCGACGGAAAGCTTATGGTCGGAAGCACGACCAATCACATTTTCTGCTATGATGTCGAAAGCGGCCGGTTTGACGACCCCGACCCCATCGAATGCGAAGATGTCAACAACATCAACAACATAAACTATTTAAGTGACGGCACCCTGTTCATTTCCACCGACAGCGGTGTGTCCTATATCGATGCAGAGGGCTATCACAAGCTTAACACAAACGAATTCAACAACTCCATCGATAACATGCTCTACGACTATCAGGGAAATCTCTGGTTCACGTCCTCAAGGCTGGGGCTTCTGCGCCTTGCAAAGTCGCCTTTCAAGGATGTTTACGGTTCCATAGGAATGGAAAGACATGTCGTAAATGCCATAGTTTCATGGCAGGGCAGCTATTATATCGGCACGGACAAGGGCCTTGACGTGGTAGATAAAGCATGTACCGGGGAAATAGAAAACGACCTCACCAAAGAGCTTGAAGGCAAGAGGATCCGCTGCATGTATGTGGATGAAAACGATCATCTGTGGGTCTGCACCTATGGCAGCGGCCTTATGGAATACGCGCCGGACGGAAATTCCTGGGCATATAATGCCGAAAACGGAAGCTTCGGAAACCGCGCAAGAGTGGTAACCGGACTTTTAGACGGCACGATCCTTGCAGCAGGAGATACAGGCATCAGTTATATAAACGACCACAAGATCACAAGGACTGTAAAAAACAGCGACGGACTCATCAATTCCATGATTCTTACGATCACCGAGCGAAAGGACGGCACCATTCTTGCCGGAACTGACGGCGACGGCATAGCCGTGCTTAAAGACGGCGAAGTGATCGATATGATCACAAGGGACGAAGGCCTTAGCAGCGGCGTAATACTAAGGACTGTCAAGGACCCCAAATCCGAAGGTGTGTTTATAGTAACCAGCAACAGCCTTTGCTATCTGGATGAAGACGGCAGGGTGCGTGTGCTCGACAAGTTTCCGTATTTCAACAACTATGATATCTGGGCGAAGGACGAGGACACATTCTTTGTAATGTCGAGTGCGGGCATATATGTCGTTGAACGCGACGACCTCGTTGAAGGCGGAGAGATAGCATGGGAGCTTCTTGATGCAAGAAGAGGCCTGGGTACTTCACTTACCGCAAACTCATGGAACTACAGCAACGGCCGTGGCGAGCTTTTTCTTCCCTGCGACACCGGCGTATATATAATCGATGTAGAAAAATACAACAGCGATGTGAAATCATACCGCATGCAGCTTGCCTCGGTGAGCCTTGACGGCGTCATGCAGCCGATCGACAGAAACGGCGTGATAACTGTAGGTCAGGGTATAAGCCGAATAGAGCTGAACCCCGAAATACTCAATTACACCATTCAGGAGCCAAATGTCGGGTATTACCTTGAAGGTTATGACACTCAGTGGAACATTGTGCCGCAGAGCAACCTGAACAGCATCATATACGTAAATCTTCCGACGGGCGAGCACACTTTCCACCTTGCAATATTTGACAGCGCGGGCGACCGCGTTCTGGAGGAGCGTACCTTCGAAATAGTAAAAACAGGCGAGCTTTACGAACAGGCGGGCTTTAAGATCTATATCATGATCCTTCTTGCCCTCTTCATCATATGGTTTACATGGCTTGTCGTTCAAAGACAGATAAACAGACAGCAGATAAAGTTGAATATGGCCAACGAAACAGTAATGGCCATAGCAAACGCAGTCGATGCCAAGGACGTGCGCACGCACCAGCATTCCATGCGTGTTGCCGAATATTCCGTGCTTATAGCGCAGGAGATGAACTGCTTTAAATGGTGGAATAAGAGAAAGTCGCTCTCAGAACTTGGAAAGGCCGCACAGCTGCACGACATCGGAAAGATAGGTGTTCCGGACAGCGTACTTAATAAGGTCGGCAGACTGACCGATGAAGAGTATGTTCAGATGAAATCCCACGTCACAAGAGGCGCGGAGATATTAAAGGACTTTACCCTTGTAGAACACGCGGTGGACGGGACCAGATACCATCACGAACGCTACGACGGAAAAGGCTATCCCGACGGCCTCAAAGGTGACGAGATACCTCTCTTTGGCCGTATCATAGCCGTTGCAGATGCCTTTGATGCCATGACATCAAACCGTGTCTACCGCAACCATATGGACACCGATTACGTGCTTACGGAAATGAAGCGCGGCCGCGGCGCCCAGTTCGACCCGGCTGTAATAGACGCATTTTTCAGCCTGATCGACAAAAAGATCATCGACCTTGAAAAGATCTATGCCGTAAAAAGGGAAGAGATCCTGCATGCAGATAAGGAGGCTCAGGAAGAGCTTGCCCGCCGCGTGAAGGAAGACAAGCAGATACAGGAATCAGAAATAAAAAGTGACGGAGCAAAAGACGAAGGCGACGGGAAAGGAGACAGAAAATGAAACGAGTATATATAGCGACTGTACTTACATGCGCGGTTATCCTTGCGGTCCTGGCGACCTTGCTTAAATTCATGAACCTTTCCGGCGGAAAAGATGAGCTGAAAGTCGGCTTTATATACGACAACGACGAAAGCACCCCCTATACCTACAACTTTTCGCTCGCAAAGGATGCCCTCGAAAAAAAATACGGCTCAAAAGTCGAGATATTTACCTGCAGCAACGTGCTTGACGATGAGATGGAAAAGCCACTGCGTGACCTTGCAGGCAAAGGCTGCGACATCATCTTCTTTAACGGCTACAGCACGCTCGTAAGTAAGCTTGCACCGGAATATCCGAATGTGGAATTCTGCCAGACCTCCTGAAAATTACCACACCTTTAAGGGCGAGGCATACCAGGGCAGATATGTCAGCGGCATCGCCGCAGGCCTCAAAATAAAGGAAATGATCGACAATTCCGTAATAACAAAGGACCAGGCCATAGTAGGTTTCGTGGCGGCCTTTGAGACATCCGAGCTTGTTTCCGGCTATACGGCCTTTCTGCTTGGTGTAAGATCCGTCGTGCCCGAAGCCGTAATGCGTGTAAGCTACACCCATACCTGGAGCAGCTACGCGCAGGAAAAGAAAGCCGCGCAGCAGATGATAGATGACGGCTGCGTAATCATCACCCAGCACACCGATACCATAGGCCCCGCCATCGCCTGCGAAGAGGCCGCTCAAAAGGGCAATAGCGTGTACTTTGTCGGCTTTAACCAGAGCATGTCCGAGGTCGCACCAAGAACATCCCTTGTCACCGCAAGGATCTGCTGGGAACCTTATGTTCTCTCGGCGGTAAAAGCGGTCATGTCAAACCGCAGCATAGAATCGGTGGTATCGGGAAAGATACACGGACACGATGTTTCCGCCGGCTTTGAAAAAGGCTGGGTCGAAATGGTGGATGTAAATTCCCAGGCCGTTGCCCCCGGTACGGTTCAGGCCATGAACGAAGCCATCGCCAAATTCAAAAAAGACAAAGTCGACTTTGTGTTTAAGGGCGATTACACCGGCAAGGACGCCACCGACCCTTCAAAAACATTCGACCTTAAAAACGGATATATTGAAAATGAGAATACATCCTATCCGCTGTTCAATTATATATTGGATGATGTGGTTACTGTGGTTTGATGATAGAAGTGTGGAAAGGCGGAAAAAATGAAAGAGAACAAAGAACAAAGGCTTCTTAACATTAGCATCGTGGCAGTAAAGATAATCCTGTGCAGCATGCTTGTCTTTAATGCCTTTGTTTTTGTTTTTTTCGGGCTGATAAACAGAAGCGACGTGGCGGAGACCGGGCAGGTAAGGATGCTTGAAGGCGTTACAGTTACAGATACCGGAGATGCCGAGCAGACTGTTACGGCCGCGCTTCCCCGGGACATAGAAGAAGGCGAAAACCTGTACCTAGAGACACGTAATGATGTTTCGGTCTTTATCGGCGGCGAGCTCCGCAAGGATTTTGTGGAAAAAAGAGATGTAAATCTGCCCGGCGGATCCTTCAAAAGATTTTTGTTTGCGGTTCCGTTAACTGAAGAAGATGCCGGAAGCGACATCCTTATACTCAGGCAGAATGTTCAGGATATAGACAAGGAGCTTGTGGAAGTCTTTATCGGCAATTCCTCGGAGGCGCTCCATCATCTGCTTAAGATCGACGGCATGCCGTTTATCCTTTCATTCATCATATTGATATTTGCCTTTGTGGCCTTTGTTGTCAGTATCGTTTTAAGGGTATTGTACAGGCAGAGAATAAACATGATGTACGGCGCGCTCGGTATCTTTATCATAGCGGCATGGCTCATCACGGATTCATATCTCTTCCAGTTTGTATTTGGCATGGATCATGTCGGCGGCCTTCTTAATTTCACCTTCTGCAACATGATTCCATTGTCACTCGGGGCATACCTTACCTCCTTGCAGCGCGGCGGAAACAAAAAAACCATGACAGTCGTCGTGATAATAGCGATTCTCAATGCAACTATCTGGCCGTTCCTTCACTTCACCGGAATCGTGCCGTTTTCAAATGTGCGAACACTTGCAAATGTCGTGCTCGTACTGCTCTCCGTGTCCGGAATAGCCATACTTATAATAGACGCGATAAAGGGCAATGTAGGCGGATACCGTTATACCTTTATAGGCTTTTTGGGCTTCCTTGTGGGCTGCATCATAGAGCTCGTGACAGTTTTGCTTGCGGTATCATATATTATCGGAACTGTGCCAATGATAATCGGCCTCGGCTTCCTTTTGACCTTCATTGTCATCCAGCAGGTCAGCGACCTGAGGAAGATAAATATGGAAAAACAGCACGCCATAGATATTTCCGAGGCAAAGACAAGGTTCCTTGCAAGCATGTCGCATGAGATCAGAACACCCATCAATGCCATCCTCGGCATGAACGAAATGATCCTTCGCGAAAACACGGACAGGACGATAGAGGATTATTCAAGAAATATCAAGTCATCAGGCAAGATGCTGCTGATGCTCGTAAACGACGTGCTCGATTTTACAAAGATCGAATCCGGCAGACTCGAGATCAAGGAAGAAGCATTTTCCATGCCCGACATGCTGACAGACGTCATCTCCCTCATAAAGGAAAGAGCGGAGGAAAAGGATCTGTCACTTGAAACAGAGGTGGTAGGCGATGTTCCCGCAAGCATCATAAGCGACGAATTCAGGATAAGGCAGATACTTGTAAATATCCTAAACAACGCCGTAAAATACACGGATAAGGGAAGTGTCACACTGAAAGTTGGCGGCTGTTATACAGAAGGCGGCTATGAGCTGGAATTTACCGTAACCGATACCGGAAAGGGCATACGAAAAGAAGATCAGGAACACCTTTTCGAGGCGTTCTCAAGAGCAGACCTTAAGAAAAATGCAAATATCGAAGGTACCGGGCTCGGTCTTGCCATAGTAAAGAGCATCACCGATTCCATGAATGGCGAGGTCGGCGTTGAAAGCGAATACGGGGTCGGCTCATCCTTCTACGTAAGGATACCCGTAAAATATGACGGCGAAGAGCTCCTAAAAGACGATTTTATGCATGGCAGGGAAAGCAGGCCGGCAGCAAATACATATTGCAGCTTTACGGCGCCCGAAGCAAGCATCCTTGCGGTTGATGACAATCAGTCAAACCTTACCATCGTAAAACTCTTCTTAAAACGAAACGGCATAGAGCCGGATCTTTGCAGCTCCGGCAAGCGCGCCGCCGAAATGTGCAAGGCCAAAAAGTACGACCTTATCCTCATGGACCACATGATGCCCGAACCCGACGGCATAGAGACCCTGCAAATGATAAGAAACGATGCGGCCTCGCAAAACAAGGACACAACAGTAATAGTCCTTACCGCAAACGCCGTTGCCGGCAGCAGGCAGATGTACATGGACGCAGGCTTTGCGGATTACCTCACCAAGCCACTCGACCCCCGCCTCCTTGAAGAGACCGTAAAGAACAATCTGCCAAAGGAAAAAGTGCATGACCTTTCGCCTGCTTATACGCATAATGCAACAGGTACCTTAAAAGACAGGCTTTTGTCCATAGAAGGCCTTGATTACGACAAGGCCCTCGGCTACTGCGCCGGTGATGAAGAACTCCTCGCCGAGATACTGAGAAGCATTTCCTCCGAAGGCAAAGAACGCGCCGAAAGAATGAAAAAGAGCCTCGATGCCGGCGACATCAAGGCATATGAAATAGACTCTCACACCATCAAAAGCTCCATGGCCACCATAGGGCTCACCGCCTTAAGCGGCCGCGCAAAGCAGCACGAATATGCCGCAAAAGAAGGTAATACCGCATTTATCCGCAAAGACGCGGATGCGTTTATAAAAAAATATGAAGAGGTATGCGAAAAACTGAAGAGGATATGACAAAATGACACCCGGGGACGTATGCCGGGTGTCATTTTGGCTCAAAAATCACGTTGCATTAAAATGACCTCATGGGTTATAATGTCGTGAAAAAACAGACAGGCAGGGAAAATATGAGTATATTAAGCGTAGAACATCTGA
>CADAQV010000194.1:0-1603 GCA_902790095.1 uncultured Lachnospiraceae bacterium
AAGGGAGAGGCATATTACTGCTTCTGCACCAAGGAAAGGCTCGAAGGCCTAAGGCATATGGAGGGGGATAAGGAAATATCCGTATATGACAAGCACTGCCTTTCACTTTCAAAGGAAGAGGTAGAAGCAAATCTTGCAGCCGGCATGCCATATGTCATCCGTCAGAACAACCCTCAGGAGGGCACGACCACATTCCATGACGAGCTTTACGGGGATATTTCGGTAGACAACAAAGAACTTGATGACATGATACTCATCAAGTCGGACGGCTTCCCCACATACAACTTCGCAAATGTTATAGACGACCATTTGATGGGCATAACACATGTTGTCAGAGGAAACGAATATCTTTCTTCATCCCCTAAATACAACAGACTTTACGAAGCCTTCGGATGGGATATTCCGAAATATATCCACTGTCCTCTTATTACTGACGAGGATCATCACAAGCTTTCAAAGAGAAGCGGACATTCTTCTTTTGAAGACCTTATCGAGCAGGGATTTTTGCCCGAGGCGGTTGTAAACTTTGTCGCTCTCCTCGGATGGAGCCCTGTGGATAATTCCGAGTTCTTTACCCTGCAGGAACTTATAGATAAATTCGATTATTCAAATATCAGCAAGAGCCCCGCGGTATTCGACTACGGAAAGCTCAAGTGGATGAACGGCGAATACATCAAAAAGATGGATGATGAGAGATATTACGCTCTTGCATTCCCCGAGATAAAGAAGGTCATAAGCAAGGATCTTGACTTTAAGATGATAGCAGACATGGTAAAGAGCCGTATCGAGGTATTTCCCGATATCTGCGAAATGGTCGATTTCTTTGAGGCTGTTCCCGAATTTGACAAGGAAATGTATGTCCACAAAAAGATGAAGACTGATAAGGAAAGCTCCCTTACGGTATTAAAAGAGCTCCTTCCCGTGCTCGAATCGCTTGATGACTATTCAAACAGCGCCATATATGAAAGACTTGTAGCATTCGCAACAGAAAAAGGCTATAAAAACGGCTATGTTATGTGGCCATTAAGAGTAGCCGTATCCGGAAAGCAGTCAACGCCCGGGGGAGCTACCGAGATATGCGCAGTCATAGGAAAGGAAGAGACCTTAAAAAGAGTTAATGATGCAATAAAAGGTCTTGAAGAGGTATTATGAGTCATAATTCATATGACGAGATGCAGCAAAGGGCAGTGGATCACTTAAACGGTCCGCTGCTCTGCGTTGCGGGACCGGGCTCGGGAAAGACCACAGTCATAACCGGCCGCACGGCGGCGCTTCTTGCAAAAGGCGTTCCGCCCGAAAACATCCTTGTCATCACTTTTACAAATGCGGCTGCCCGCGAGATGGAGCAGCGTTTTATGCGCCTTTGCCCGGGTGCGGGAAGAGGCATCACTTTTTCTACTTTTCATTCTTTGTTCTTCAGGATCCTGAAAGCAGCCTACGGATATACGGCCGACAACATAATAAGCAGTGAACAGAAAAGTCTTTTCTTCAAGTCTCTCATGGATAAAATGAGGCTTGATGTGGAAGACGAAAAGGATTATATGCAGAGGCTTCAATCCGAGATAAGCAGGGCAAAGGCCGAAGGGACCGACCCCGAAAAGTA
>CADAQV010000194.1:1615-5298 GCA_902790095.1 uncultured Lachnospiraceae bacterium
CCCGAAAAGTATTTCCCGATGGAGATATCCCACGAGATATTTGTCAAAGTACACAGAGCCTATGAAGACATGATGATAAAAGAAGGTCTCATAGATTTTGACGATATGCAGCTTTTATGCTACGAGCTTTTGACAAAGAGAGGGGATATCCTTAAAAGATGGCAGGAAAGGTATAAATACATACTTGTGGACGAGGCGCAGGACACCAATCTTTTGCAGTACAGGCTCATCTGTATGCTTGCTGCTCCGCAGAACAATCTTATGATGGTGGGAGATGACGATCAGAGCATCTACCGCTTCAGAGGCGCAAGGAGCGAGATACTGCTCGGCTTTGAAAAGCGTTTCCCGGACGCAAAAAAAGTATTCCTGTCGACCAATTACAGGTGCGGTAAAAACATAGTTGCGGCATCGGGAAAACTGATAGAGGATAATAAGAACAGGTTCGACAAAAGCCTGAGGGCATGCGATACAAATGCGGATGGCGTTATCACTTTGAAATGCTACGACGACCAGAGAGCTGAATCTCTTGAGATACTGAAAAGAATAATAGATGAACATAAGCAGGGCAGACGTTATGAAGACATGGCCGTGCTTTTCAGGACGAATCTTTCGGGAAGGAACATAGTGGACGAACTGATGCGTTCAGGTATTCCGATAAACCTTATTGACAGCATACCTGACCTTTACGAACACTGGATATTCAGGGACATTAAGGCATATATAAGGCTTGCCATGGGAGAGAGGGACAGACAGACGGTTATGGCCGTTATCAACAGGCCCAAGAGATATGTCGGCAGGGATGCCCTTATCAAGGACCCTGTCAGCTTTTTGAACCTTCGCATGTATTATTCGGATAAAAGTTACGTCACCGAGAGGATAGAAAAGCTTTCTGCCGACCTTAACATGATAAAGAATATGAGGCCTTATTCGGCAGTTCATTACATAAGGCATGGCGTCGGATATGACGACTATGTAAAGGAATATGCGTCAGACAGGGGCATGAAAGCGGATGACCTTTTTGAAGTTCTTAACGAAATAGAAGAGGATGCATCAAAATACAAGGATTTCCTGTCATGGTTTATTGCTGCCGAAAAGATATCCGAAGGCCTTAAGGAAAAGGCGGAGGAAAACAGGAGGAGAAGAGAAAAGACCGAGGGTGTTTCCGTCATGACCTACCACAGCGCAAAGGGCCTTGAGTTTTCCACCTGCTTTCTGCCCGGGGTAAACGACGGGGTGGTGCCGTATAAAAAGGCGACCGGTCCTGCCGAGATAGAAGAGGAAAGACGCATGCTCTATGTTGCCATGACAAGGGCCGCTTCAGAACTCAACATAAGCTATACTAAAAAAAGATACGGAAAAGAAGCCGCGCCCTCGCCTTTTTTAGTGAAGGTTTTTGATAAAAGAACTTGAAAAAAAGCGTAATAAAGACTAATATTGGTAGTGCACATAAATAATACCGGGATGGTGACATAAATGGAGACCGCTTTTTACGTTGTATGGTATATAATGCTCTTTATACTCGGAACGATCATTTTTTCGTTCCTCAATGTCGTTATATACAGAACTCCCCTTGAGGACACCAATTTTGCCAAGGGCAGGAGCTTCTGTCCGCACTGCAAGCACACGCTTAAGGCCATAGACCTTGTGCCTTTGTTTTCGTGGATATTCCTTAAAGGGAAATGCCGTTACTGCAAGGCAAAGATATCCGCAAGATATCCCATCGTTGAGACCCTTGGCGGTATCCTTTGCGCAGCGTGCGCTTTTAAGTTCCTCGATCCTTTGAATTTTGAATGGATGGCTCTCGGAAGAGCAGCCTGCGCATTTTTGCTCTGCTGCATGATGACGGTCATAGCCTATATAGATCATGACACGATGACGATCTATGATTCCACAAATATCGTCACGGCTGTCATTGGCCTCATATCGATACCGTTTTTTTATTCGGAGGCCGACTGGCTGGCAAGGCTTATCGGAGTATTCTGCATCTCGCTTCCCATGTATGTAATGGTACTCGTAAAGGAAGGCGCGTGGGGCGGCGGCGATATAAAGCTTTTTGCGGCACTCGGGATATTCTTCGGATGGAAGTACAATCTGTTTATCTTCTTTATTTCGGTAGTTGTCGGCGGTGTCTACGCTATGTGCGGGCTGGCCAGAAAAACAAAGAAAAGAAATGAGCATTTTGCTTTCGGACCGTTTATCTGCATGGCGGCAGTCCTTACCCTTTTCTTTGGAAAAATCATCCTCGACTGGTACCTTGGATTTTACAGTTGACAAAAAAGAATTAGGATGATATTATAAGATGTTATCTCTTCACCTTGCGGCGGATCAATCAACTTGTCCGGCCGCAAAATCTGCCTTTTGTAAAAGGAGAAAAATATGGAAAAAGACATTTTAAGGCTTCAATGTGATCAGCTTTTGGAGATCGCCAAAGAAAAGGACATGGTCCTCGATTTTACGGATATAAACGACTATTTTGTCGGCTGTACCCTTACGCCCGAGGACATGGAATACATCTATGCAAGGCTTGAGAAAAAGCATGTTGAAGTAATTAAAGAGCCGCTTTCAAAGGATGACGATATCGAGTTCGAAGATCTTTCGATAGATCCCATCGATATGGACCCGGATAAGGATACCGGCGTTATGTTTGATGATGAGGATGAAGAAGAAAGGGAAGCCGAGCTCGACACGGAAAACCTTGATGATGATATAAGCACGGATGACCCCGTAAAACTCTATCTTCATGAGATCGGAAAGATAAAGCTTTTAAGCGAGCAGGAAGAACGCGAGCTTGCAAGAAGAAAATCAGAGGGCGACGAAGAAGCAAAGAGAAGGCTCATAGAGGCTAACTTAAGGCTCGTTGTCAGCATCGCAAAGCGTTATGCAAACAGAGGCATGAGCTTTCTTGACCTTGTTCAGGAGGGCAACCTCGGTCTTATGAAGGGTGTCGAGAAATTCGACTACAACATGGGCTACAAGCTCAGTACCTATGCGACCTGGTGGATAAGACAGTCCGTTACCAGGGCTCTCGCAGACCAGTCAAGAACTATCCGTGTGCCCGTTCACATGGTAGAGACCATAAACAAGCTCACAAAGACCACAAGACGTCTTACCGCAGAGCTTGGACATGACCCGACAATAAAAGAGCTTGCCGAAGAGATGAAGATGAGCGAAGAGAAGATCACCTCCATCATGCAGATCGCAAGAGAGCCTGCTTCACTTGAAACACCCATAGGTGAGGAGGACGATTCAAACCTCGGCGATTTCGTTGCGGACAAGGATGGCGTGACTCCCGAAAGCTATGTAGAGTCTGTCATGCTCCGCGAACAGATCAATCAAGTGCTTGGAGACTTAAAGGAAAGGGAGAGAAAGGTCATCATCTTAAGATTCGGTCTTGATGACAACGAACCCAAGACCTTAGAGGAGGTCGGACAGGTATTCAATGTAACAAGAGAGCGTATCCGTCAGATCGAAGCCAAGGCCATCAGAAAGCTCAGGCTCCCCGTAAGACAAAAGAGGATCAGAGATTTCAGATACGACTAAATTATTTCGGGGGCTGTAAAAAAACAGCCCCATATAGTAAATGTAAGACAGCGTCTCTATGATCTATTTGCAAAGCTGGACTGTCGTGAGCGACCGATCTTCACGACGAAAAGCGGCGGTGCGCAGGCGACAACGCATTTATC
>CADAQV010000195.1 GCA_902790095.1 uncultured Lachnospiraceae bacterium
TATAGCGATCGGCGTGGTTATAAGTATCATAATTATGGGTATATCGGATGCCTGCATAATAGCTCCGAAAGGGCTTGTGTCAAGATGGTTTTATCCCATGCATATCGCAAAGATCTTCGCGGCCCTTTGCTGCATAGCCGGGGCGCTTCAAATACCGATACTTGTTTCGATACATAACATAAAGACTATGGATATGATGGAGGAGAGATAAATGTTTGAAGTTAAAAATATAAGCATGATCTATGACATGGATACAGAAGAAAAGATGTACGCGTTAAACGGTGTTGATCTTACACTTCCGGGAAAAGGGCTTGTAGGAGTAATAGGCCCGAGCGGCAGCGGAAAGAGCACTTTGATGTACTGCCTTTCTACTCTTAAAAGGCCGACCGAGGGAAGCATATCGTATAACGGGCTCGAACTGACCGGCATCAATGATAACGAAAGAGAAAAGCTTCGACGAGAAGAATTCGGATTCATTTTCCAAAAGCATTACCTTGTGCCCTACATGAGCGCGCTTGACAATGTTCTTGTTGCTGCAAAGGAAAATGACAAAGAAACAAGGGAAAAAGCGGTGGGCTTTTTGAAAAAGCTCGGGCTTAAAGAACGCGAATTCGGGAAAAAGCCTGCCAGGCTTTCGGGCGGACAATGCCAAAGAGCAGCCATAGCAAGAGCCATGATAAACGACCCCAAGGTGGTATTTGCGGATGAACCCACGGCATCTCTTGACCATGAAAATGCATTCAATGTCATGAGGATCCTAAAAGGTTATTCAAAAGACAGACTTGTTGTGGTAGTCACGCATGACCGTTCGATCCTGTCGGATGCAGATATGATCGTCGAGATATGGGACGGGAAGATCAGCGGGATAACTTAAAAATGATCATGATGAAAAGAGGTAAATATGGGACCGGTATCGGCAATTTATTATCTTAAACAAAACAAAAAAAGAGCAGGTCTGATGATATTCATGCTTTTTTTCACCTGCCTTATGTACGTGGCGGGCAACTATGTGGACAGCATCAATTTCTACTGGAAAAAGGGCTTTGAATACAGCGAGAAGATCGCGATGATCAGCGCGTCGAGCAACGACAAGGGTTTTGTACAATATACAGAGCTTATAGAAGAACTGAAAAAGGATGAAAAGCTGACCGTTCTTTTAAGAAGCGGCGGCGGCTTTATCGGGTATGACTGGACATGCACCCTTGGCTGGGAGATGGGGTCAGTCAGTTACATATTCAATTCCGCAGAGGATATGGGAAAAGCCTTTGACCGCCTCGGAATAAAATGTGATATGAGCGAAGTGAAGAATAAAAGCATCGTCATAAGCTCTGCCTTTGCAAAAAATATCGGCCTTAAAAAGGGCGATAAGATCGAGATGGAAAAGATCACCGGCTATTCAGACGGCTTTGCTTCGGTAGATGCGGTAATAGACGACGGCAGCTATATCATGTTCATGGTCTGCGAGGACAATGACAGACTTTTAAGAGCCTATATCATGAGCGATGAGATGGAAGGAGAGACGCTTTATTCCTACATCACTGAAAAGATTGGGGACAGACCCATACACCTTTCGGAGCTTTTGAAAAAGGGAGTGGACAATTCCCTTTCGCCCATATCGATGATCTTCATGATAGCGGCCGTAATGCTCTCGCTCATCCTTTCGGTTACGGCAAATGCGGTAATAACAGGACAGTATATCAAGAGAACATATGAATTCGGCGTATACAGGGCGATAGGAATGCCGAAAAAAAAGATCCGCGCCAAGATTGCGTCGGAAATACTGCTTATGGATCTCTTTGCGATAGTAATAGGAGCGGCAGTCATATTCACAGCCTCGTTTATGCTGAATGAACTTGTATATAAGCCTGCAGGGCAGTATCTTCCTTACTTTTCATGGCAGGGGCTTGTGTGCTTTCTCATATCAAACCTCATGGTGACGTTGCCCATGATCTTAACAAAATGCCATATGATGTCAAAAGCGGACGTTACGGAATTTTAAAAAACTTACTGCCTGTAGAGCTAAACATGCCTACAGGCAGTAAACTTTAGGAAATATTTACTGCCTGTAGAGCTGAACACGCATATAGGCAGTAAACTTTAGGTAATATTTACTGCCTGTAGAGCCAAACATGTCTACAGGCAGTAAACTTTAGGAAATAATTACTGCCTGTAGAGCTGAACACGCATATAGGCAGTAAACTTTAGAATAAAATTACTGCCTATAGGGCTAAACAAGCTCTCAGGCAGTAAAAAAGCAAGTAAAAACTACTGCCTGTAGAGCTGAACGCATCTACAGGCAGTAATCTTTAAGAAATATATGTGTTCCCACGTTTTACATCAGTGTCTCATCATAGTGAGCTCTTTCGCCGCCGATATATTTGGGCCTTACCCTTGCGGCTGTTATGTGAGCTTCGCCGATCTCGTGGTTTGCGAGCCTTACGGGTACAGCGACGCGCTTTAAGTGCATTCCGATAAATGTATCGCCTATGTCAAGTCCCGCATCGGCGCGTATCTCTTCGACAGCAACAGGCTCCTTAAACTCGGCATATGCTGTTGTTGCAAAAGAACCGCCCGCCTTTGGGAAAGGAACCACATTTACAGTGTCAAGCCCGGCTTTTTCGGCATATTCCGCCTCAACAATAAGAGCGCGGTTTAAATGCTCGCAGCACTGCGCTGCAAGATATATCCCGTGGTCATTTACCGCTTTGTATATTCCCGCAAAAACGGCTTTCGCCGCATCGAGATTTGAATTGCTCCCGATGCGGCTTCCGCAAACTTCCGATGTGGAACATCCCACAACAAGTATCTGCCCTTTCTTAAGCTTTGCGGTCTGAATAAGTTCTTCCGCTACCGCGTTTGCCTGCTTTGTCAGTTCTTCAAACATTTTTATTCCTTCTTTCCGTTGCCTAAATATTTATTGAAAAGTGTATGTATCTCACATTTCCAGCAAAGTATCATTGCAAAGACCGCACCGACGGTTCCCTGTGCTATCTCATACGGAAGCTTGATCATGGCATATTCAAATGTGCTGTAGATAAATGTCTTTCCGAGTGTATATCCGACTACCATGATGACCGCGCCTATCGCAACTCCGATACCTGAAGCGATCTTCGGGTGCTCTTTTAAAAGGTTATGCGATATGATCGAAATGACTACCGCCTGAAGTCCGTGCGTAACGAGTGATACGAACATGGGAGTGGGGTAGAAGATCATGTCGCCGAAGAACGAACCGACGCCCTGCGTATCGCGCTGCGTCTTCTTGTTGATGAACGGAAACTTCTCAAGATCCTTCAGGGTTTTGATATCGGCGGGCTTCACGCCTGCTTCATCAAACGAGCGCTTGTAATACGGCGCATGGTCGTATGCAAACTGCACGATCTCCTGAAGATCTGCAAGCTGACGCTTTTCCAGCTCCGGACGGGGCAGCGTTTCCAGCTCCTCATCCCAGTATTTATTGTTGACATCTCTGCTCATTGGTTTCTCCTCCTAAGTAAGTCTATCGGATTTGTATGGTTTTATTATACACGAATCCGCGTGCTTTGTCCAATACCGGATCGTGATATCGGGTTATAGATTTTTCTGATAACCCAGCTTGCAGATAAAGTGTCTCCGACGGATTTATAATGGGGCTCCGCTCGCT
>CADAQV010000196.1 GCA_902790095.1 uncultured Lachnospiraceae bacterium
TCCATTCTCTTGTTTGCGTGCATCTGAAGGATACGGCCTACTCTTTCCTTCTTGCCCTTTGTTGCGTTGAGAACATAAGAGCCTGAGTTAAGTGTACCTGAGTACACACGGAAATAAGCAAGCTTTCCTACGAAGGGGTCTGTCATGATCTTGAATGCAAGAGCAGCGAAAGGCTCTTCGTCTGAAGAATGTCTTTCAACTTCGTTGCCTTCAAGGTCAACACCCTTTATAGCGGGGATATCTGTAGGTGCGGGAAGATATTCGATGACGGCATCGAGAAGCTTCTGCACACCACGGTTTCTGTATGCCGAACCGCAGCATACGGGAATGGCTCTGCATTCGCAGGTAGCCTTTCTGAGGGCTGCCTTCATCTGCTCTACTGTGGGGATCTCGCCTTCAAGATACATCATGGTAAGATCGTCATCGAGCTCGCAGACCTTTTCGATGAGTTCGTCATGATAAAGCTCTGCTTCATCGGCCATATCCTCGGGGATGGGGCCTACTGTGATGTTGTCACCCTTATCGTCATTGTAGATATATGACTGCATTTCGAACAGATCGATGATGCCCTTAAAATCATCTTCCTTACCGATAGGAAGCTGAAGGCAGATGGCATTCTTGCCAAGTCTTGTTCTGATCTGATCTACGGCGCCGTAGAAGTTAGCGCCCAAGATATCCATCTTATTGATGAATGCCATACGGGGAACGTTGTATGTATCAGCCTGTCTCCAAACGTTTTCAGACTGAGGCTCAACGCCGCCCTTTGCACAAAAGACTCCGACAGCACTGTCAAGTACGCGCAGCGATCTTTCAACCTCTACGGTGAAATCTACGTGTCCGGGGGTATCAATGATATTGATACGGTGCTCTAAGGCGCCTTCCATGGGCTTTGTTTCTTTTTCCAATGTCCAGTGGCATGTAGTAGCAGCGGATGTGATGGTTATACCTCTTTCCTGCTCCTGTTCCATCCAGTCCATTGTGGCATTTCCTTCATGTGTATTACCGATCTTATAGTTAACACCGGTATAGTAAAGGATACGCTCTGTAAGTGTGGTCTTACCGGCATCGATGTGAGCCATGATACCGATATTTCTGGTCCTTTCAAGCGGATATTCTCTACCCAAGGTATTTTCCTCCTTATTCTACCCGACAGATGATTAGAATCTGTAGTGAGCAAATGCCTTGTTTGCATCTGCCATCTTGTGCATATCTTCTTTCCTCTTTACTGCAGCACCCGTGTTGTTTGCTGCATCCATGATCTCGTTTGCAAGTCTGTCGACCATTGTCTTTTCACTTCTCTTGCGTGAGAACATTGTAAGCCATCTGAGGCCGAGAGCCTGACGTCTGTCAGCCTTAACCTCGATAGGAACCTGATATGTAGCACCGCCGACTCTCTTGGCCTTAACCTCGAGAAGTGGCATAATGTTGTTCATGGCCTCTTCGAAAACCTCTACTGCGGGCTTTCCGGTCTTTGCCTCGACCTTTTCAAATGCGCCATAAACGATCTTCTGAGCAACTCCCCTCTTACCGTCAAGCATGATGTTGTTGATAAGCTTTGTAACAACCTTTGTTCCGTAGATGGGATCTGCTAATACGTCTCTTTTCTGGATATGTCCTTTACGTGGCACGTTCCTTCCCTCCTTAATTAATGATAATTAGATCATCGGTACTCACTTTTTTTGTGTTCGCGCGCGGTTCTTGTTTCTTTGCTCTATCTGCAACCGTCAGAAGGCCTGTGTTCGAATGCCGGCACAATTATTCGATGTCTTATTTAAAAAATGATTAGATTATTTTGCGTCCTTAGGTCTCTTGGCGCCGTACTTGGAACGAGCCTGACGTCTCTTAGCAACGCCTGCTGTATCAAGTGTACCTCTTACGATGTGGTAACGTGTACCGGGAAGATCCTTAACACGGCCTCCACGGATAAGAACAACGCTGTGCTCCTGAAGGTTGTGACCTTCTCCGGGGATATAGCTTGTTACTTCGATTCCGTTTGAAAGACGCACTCTGGCGATCTTACGAAGAGCTGAGTTAGGCTTCTTAGGGGTAGCTGTCTTAACTGCTGTGCAAACGCCTCTCTTCTGAGGAGCGCTAATGTCTGTCTGCTTCTTCTGAAGTGAGTTGTATCCCTTCTGCAGAGCAGGTGCTGTACTCTTCTTTTCAGCTGTCTGTCTACCCTTTCTTACTAACTGGTTAAATGTGGGCATCCTTTTACCTCCTGTCGATTTTAAACTTTGTTGTGTGTCCGCGGGCCGGTTGTTCCCTTTTTTGCGTGCAAAAGAAAGCATCGCAAAGCGACACGTAAAACACATTATATTTAAAAGATATGAACTTGTCAATAGAAAAATAAAGATAAGGGGGAAAATATCCCCCTTATCCGGAAAAACATTAATTTTTAGCTTCCTGCATCGCCTTTGCAAAGGCTGCGTCGAATGCTTTCTTTTCGGCTTCTTCCCTTTCTATGTCTATATCGGTGGAAAGCCTTACGTTTTCATATCTGCTCATACCCGTACCTGCGGGGATAAGCTTTCCTATGATAACGTTCTCTTTAAGTCCCGAAAGACTGTCGATCTTTCCCTTTATAGCCGCATCGGTAAGGATCTTTGTGGTCTCCTGGAATGATGCTGCCGCAAGGAATGAATCGTGATTAAGTGCTGCCTTGGTGATACCGAGAAGTACCCTTGTTCCGACAGCGGGTGTCTTACCCTGTGCGATGAGCTCTTCGTTCATTGTCTCAAAATCAAGGAAGTCCATCGTGTTTCCGGTAAGGTATCCGGAATCTCCGGGCTCGTCGATGCGAACGCGTCTAAGCATCTGGCGAACGATGATCTCGATATGCTTGTCTGCGATATCAACCGACTGTGACTGGTAAACCTTCTGTACTTCGCGGATCATATAATCCTGTGCCGCACGCACACCGTTGATGGCAATGATATCATGAGGGTTAACGGAACCTTCTGTAAGCGGTTCACCTGCTTCTACATGATAGAATTCCTCTGCACGCTTGGGATGTGAATTGTAAGGAAGTACATATGTCTTTGTCTCGCCTGTCTCGTCGCTTGTGACAACGATCTCGCGCTTCTTCTTTGTATCGCGGTACTCTGCCATTCCGGCGAAATCGGATATGATAGCCATACCCTTAGGCCTTCTGGCCTCAAAGATCTCCTCTACACGGGGAAGACCCTGAGTGATGTCGCCACCTGCCACACCACCTGTATGGAAGGTTCTCATGGTAAGCTGTGTACCGGGCTCACCGATGGACTGAGCTGCTATTATACCTACGGCCTCGCCGACCTGAACGAGCTGCTGTGAAGCCATGTTGGTTCCGTAGCACTTTGCGCAGATACCGCCCTTGCACTTGCAGCTTAAGATGGTTCTGATCTTTACGAAATCTCTGGGCTGTCTTACTTCCTTGCGGTTTTGGTTCAGCTCGCCTGTCGTGATCTCGTACTTGGGGCCTTCATATTCTGCGCCCTCCTTGCCGTTTCCTGCGCATCTTGCGAATGCTGACATAACTGCGGCAACTCTTGCGGGTGTAAGAATGTGGTTAGCCTTTACTATCCTCTCGCCTGTATCGGGATCGTAGATGCTTTC